>CACZQT010000278.1 GCA_902783295.1 uncultured Lachnospiraceae bacterium | reverse complement strand
GCCCCCTGTCCTGCCCGCTGTCCCTGCTTCCAGATTATTCGAACCGCAGTACGTTCCAGCTGAGCGCCTGCAGCTTCACCAGTATGCGTCCCTCTTCCGTGCTTTCTACCACAGGCACCGAAACGGGCTTTACGTTGTCCGGGTTTTCTTCGGTATTGACAGCCTTTACATCATCGTGATGCAGCACAAGGTGCTCCTTCAGCTTCAGTGTACCGAAAGATCTCAGATCCAGGTCCAGAAGTACGTCTTCTGTCAGATCCCGGTTGACCGCGAATACCGTAACGCTGCCATCGTCATGGAGGACAGCTGCCGCGTCCAGGACGGGGACATCCGTGTATTCTTTGCAGTCATACTTCGGCGAACTTACGATGGCGTTCAGAGCCGTGCCGCGGCCGTAAGCGGACGCCTGCATGAACGGATAGTAAATGGTCTGCGCCCAGCATCCGCCGCCGTTTCGTGTCATGATCGGTGCGATTACATTGACCAGCTGTGCGAGACAGGCGATCTTCACGCGGTCCGCATTGCGGAGCAGGGTGATCAGCATGGAACCTACCAGGAGTGCGTCCTCGAAATTGTAGATGTCTTCCAGCAGCGGAAGGGCACGGTTCCACTTTTCGCGTTTCCAGATTTCCTTGTCCTGTTCGTTGGAATGATACCAGACATTCCATTCGTCAAACGAGAGGTGGATTTTCCGGGAACTGTGTTTCTTGCCTTTGACTGCGTCGCAGATGGCCACCACACTCTTAATGAAATCATCCATGTCCATCGTGCTGGCCAGGAAATTCTGTGTGTCGCCGGTAGGATTCCCGTAATAGCGGTGCAGGGAGACGTAATCGATGTTGTCGTAGCATTCGTTCAGCATCGTCAGTTCCCAGTCCCCGAAGGTCGGCATGCCGGAACCGGAAGATCCGCAGGCCACCAGTTCGATGGAAGGATCCACCCATTTCATCATTTTAGCGGCCTCGTTGGCTGTCCGCCCGTACTCGTACGCGGTTTTCTGTCCCATCTGCCAGGGACCGTCCATCTCATTCCCCAGACACCATACTTTAATGCCGAAAGGATCTTTTTGCCCGTTGGCGATACGCATGTCGGAGAAGCGGCTGTTTCCCTTGTGGTTGGCGTATTCCACAATATCACGGGCCTGTTCCGGCCCTCTTGTGCCGAGATTAATCGCATACATGATATCACTGCCGGCCTTTTTTGTCCATGCAGCAAATTCATGCAGCCCTACTTCATTGGTCTCTGTCGTAAACCAGGCCAGATCCAGGCGTTTCGGCCGCTGTTCCACCGGTCCGACACTGTCCTCCCAGTGGAAGCCGGAAACGAAATTCCCTCCGGGATAGCGCACGATGGGAACTCCCAGTTTTTTCACGGCCGCAATGACATCTTTGCGAAAACCGGCCTCATCCGCCAGGGGATGCCCGGGTTCATAAATTCCTCCGTAAACGGCACGGCCAAGGTGCTCGATAAAAGAACCGTAAAGGCGGTCATCAACCCGTCCGATCTGATAGTCCTTATCCAGAATGATTCCAGCTTTTTTCATGGTTATCCTCCTATACGGTAAATGACGTTTCCGGCTTTATCCTTTCACGCTTCCGGAAGTAAGTCCGGCAATGAACGTTTTCTGGCAGAACAGATAAATGACGATCAGAGGAACAACGGCCATGACAGCGCCCGGCATCAGAACGTCGAAGGCATCGCCGTACGGTGTGATGGTGGTGCCCATGCCGATGGGGATCGTGAATTTCTCGTTGGAATTGAGAACGATCAGCGGCCACAGGAGGTTGTTCCAGCTGTTCATGCAGGAAAGAATGGTCATGGCTCCGTAAGCCGGAATCATGTTCGGCACCATTACTTTAAAGAATATACCATAATCGCTGCAGCCGTCAATCCGCGCTGCCTCCAGAAGTTCTTTCGGAAGTCCCAGCACATATTGCCGGAAAAAGAATATCATGAACGGCGGGACCAGGTACGGCATGACGACTCCGAAATAGGTGTCCGTAAGATGGAAGCGGATCAGCATCCGGTACAGGGGGAGCAGCAGAATTTCAAACGGGACCATCATCAGGATCAGCACCAGGGTGAATACGACATTCCGGCCCTTGAAACGGTACATGGCCAGGCCGTAGCCGACGATGGAACTGAGCACCAGCCCGATGACGGTCTGGAGTACCATGATGATGACGCTGGACTTATACCACTGCCAGTAAATGCCGTCGCGGTAAGTGTTGAGCGCCGTGTAGTTTTTGAAAGAGGAGATGCCGGGATCGAAGGTGAGGCTGAGACCGTTCCGGAGAATCTCGGTGCCGTCTTTCAGGGAACTTAAAAACATAAAGTAGAAGGGAATCATCAGCAGGGCTGCTGTGACAAACATCAGACCTGTGGCGAGGACAGTGAGGAGGATTCTTTTTTTACCGCCAATCTTATTAGAAAGTCTCATGTCAGTCCTCCTTCCTGAAAAAGCCCATGGCTGTCAGCTGCAGCAGGTTGACGATCAGAACCAGGCCGAGCAGGACCAGTCCGACGGCTGAAGCCATTCCCATATTGTTCTTGTAGAAGCCCATCATGTACATATAGCCGACGATGGTTCTTCCGACGCCGCCCGGGTTGTTCTGCTGCCACAGGGCTACGGATTCCGTAAACATGGCAAAGCCGCCCAGAACCGTAATGGTGATGACGTAGATCAGTACCGGTTTGATGCCGGGGAGCGATACGTGGAAGAATTTCTGTACGGCATTGGCTCCGTCGATTTCGGCTGCTTCGTACAGCTCCAGCGGAATCGCCTGAAGACCGGAGATATAGTAGATGATGTTCACACCCATCCAGCGCCAGAGTGTCAGCAGAATCAGTACCATGTTGCCGGTGTCGGAGAACATGAGCCAGTCTTTCGGTGCCTGCCCTAAGAGTCCGAG
>CACZQT010000277.1 GCA_902783295.1 uncultured Lachnospiraceae bacterium | reverse complement strand
TTATCTTCTTTTTTTGTGCATTTTTGAATACGCATTTTCAGGCATTCATTTTTCTGAAACTTACTCTTTCCCGTTCTTCAGGAACGCTTTCCGGAAGAGTACTCTGGCAGAACGCGGCACCTCTTTCATTTCAGTAACCTCGTCTCCGAACACCAAAGTCTCCGGCGAATCGTTTGTATACGGTCTCCAGGCCGGCATGCGGTCTCCGTTCGGATCGCCATGCTTTGCGAAGTTCGCCCAGCAGGTATTCATTTCCCAGGCAATCTCGTAATCTCTGGGCGTCCAGGGACGCCAGCTCCGCATAAAGGTCTTGAAAACATACCACAGATCCGAAGCATGGAATGCACCTTTGTCGTCCCCGGGAAGATGACGGGCCAGTTCATAAACGTACACGGGATCCCCGCCTCTCTCATCCAGCATTTCCGCCCAGCATTCACAGCCGGTCTGAAGCAGCTCCGTAAATAGGCCGTCCCTGTAAGCCGGGAATTCTTCCTCAGTCTGAGGGCAGAGCGCCAGATAATCCTCCGCCCGGTCTCCATACATAGCTTTTGCCAGTGAAACCATGGCGTCCCGGTTCGGAGTCAGCGGAATCCCTTCCTTTTCCGTATAGCCGATCAGATAGGGTACATGCGCCTGCTCATCATCCATAAAAACCTGATATGTGGATTTCGGCAGTATATATCCGTCCAGAACCGGTGTGCGGTTGATGGCAGGTCCCGGCATCGTAGCAGCCCACCTCTTCAGAACTTCCTCCCAGGGAAGCGCTCTGGCTTCCGCGATATTCTTCACGCCAAGGCTTTCCGTAAGATTCATCCTGGCTTCCACATCAGCCAGCAGGGGATAGTTCATGTCACCCAAGGCATCCACACCGCCGCCGCTCTGGAAGATGGCGCCGACAAAATCCCCCTTTGTCAGAGGCGTGGAGCACAGGCACTGAATAGAACCGGCGCCGGCAGACTGCCCCGCGATGGTAATACGGTCCGGATCCCCGCCGAAATTCGCAATATTGCGGCGCACCCACTTCAGAGCTGCGATCTGGTCCATCAGGCCGTAATTTCCGGAGCTGTGGAAGGGAGATTCTTCGGTCAGTTCCCTGTCTACCATCCAGCCGAAGACATTAATCCGGTAATTGATCGTCACCAGGATAACACTCTGGCGGGCAAAATGCTCCCCGTCAAAATGTGCGGAGTGCCCGTAGCCTGTCATGAACGCGCCGCCGTGCACCCAGAAGAGCACCGGGAGCTTTTCCTCTTTGCTCTGCGCCGGTGTCCAGATATTCAGGTACAGGCAGTCCTCATCCATCCTCTCTTCTACCGGATAGAACTCATGCTCAAAAAAGGATCCTTTTCCGACCCCGAGCTGGGGGCATTTCGCGCTGCCCCTGGCACAGTCCCGCACGCCTTCCCAGTCAGAAGCCGGCTGCGGTTCACGCCAGCGCAGATCTCCCACCGGCGGAGCAGCATACGGAATACCGTAGTATACGGTGATAGACGGCCAGCCGCAGGGAATTCCGCGGACTGCGCCGTTTTCTGTTACTGTTTCCCGAAACATAAAAACCTCCTGCGTGAAACATGTATGCATCCTATGCTGTCTCCGGTTCAAAACGTTGCCGGCGTTCAGGCTGTCCCGGCTTCCCGGCTGCAACACATATGACACAAACTGTTCCTTTGTCCTGTTTTCATAAAGGAGAAGGCTGCTGCCGGATCCGGCAGCAGCCTCTTTGAGCTGTTACTTACAGCGAAAACACTGTCAGATTACTGCGCACGGGCAGCAGCAACGTACTCGTCGATCAGTTCCGCAGGAACAATGCCCTTGGACTTCATCAGTTCTACAACTACGTCAGCAGCGCCGTCAAACAGAGCGGAGATTTCCTCGGAAACGGGGGTCACTTCGATGCTGTTGCCTTCTTCGGTCTGGAAGAATGCAAGCAGTTCAGCGTCGTTCTGAGCCTGGCCGGCCTTCTGATAACGGGCCAGATACTCAAACAGCTGATCCATAGCCAGCTTCTGGTTGTCGCTCATGCTGTCATACATAGCCTTGTTCATAACCATGGTGTTGATGAAAGGAATGTGGTTGGTTTCCACGATGTACTTCTGCACTTCATACAGCTTCGGCCCGAAGATGGAGATGGGCGGGTTTTCCTGCGCATCCATCATGCCCTGCTGCAGAGCTACATACAGTTCGCCGAAAGCCAGAGGAGTGGGGTTGCAGCCCAGCTCTTTCCAGAAAGCAATGTGATATTCGTTTTCCTGTACACGGATGTTCAGGCCCTTCAGGTCATCAGCGGTCTGTACGGGCTTGTTGGAGGACAGGATACGGAAGTCGGCAGCCCACATGTCGCCCAGGTGCAGGCCCTTGGCTTCATAAGCAGCTTCGAACTTATCCTTCATAGCTTCCAGAGTGGCGTTGCAGTTGTTCACATCCTTGAACAGGCCGCCGATATCCAGAACGGTCAGTTCGGGAATCAGGGTAACCTGGGAAGTAGGAGCGCCCTGGAATACGCCAACGTTGCCCAGAGCTACGGACTGAATCAGTTCCACGTCGCCGCCAAGTTCGCCGCCCTGATGGAAGTCGATCTTCATAGCGCCGTTGGTCCATCTTTCCAGAGCAGCCATACCGTCTTCCATAGCGTCGCCGCCGATGGAACCGGTCAGAGTGCCGGAGCAGCCCCAGGTGATCTCCATGGGTTCGCACTCGATCTCGGTCACAAAGCCTTCTTCGGACAGAGCCTGCAGGTCTTCACGGGTCAGTTTCTCGTCAGCCTTGGCAGCCGGAGCTACCGCCATAGCCAGAGCCATGGCTGCGCACAGGGCACATGCAACAAACTTCTTCATTTGGTTTCCTCCTTATAAAGGTGTTAATGTTATGTATTCAGCCCTTGAGGGCGAATCATCGAAAGGTATTTCTGCGGATGTCCGCCCGCCGGGGCAGGATATCTGCAGATGAAACAGATATGGTTCTCCGGGATGCTGCCCTATCAGCCATGTCCTACCAGCACCAGGCTGATGGCGGGGACGAAGGCGATGATAAAGATGGCGATCACGAAAGCTACGATGAACGGGAAGGCCGTCTTGCCCAGTTTAGCCACAGGCACATTCACCAGAGGTGCGGTAACGAACAGGTTCATGCCGAAAGGAGGCGTTACAAAACCGGTCGCCAGTGCGCAGACCATAACGATGCCAAGATGAATGGCGCTGATCCCGTAAGACTGTGCTACAGGCATGATGATGGGAGCCAGGATCATAACGGCAGGGCCGCAGTCCATGAACATACCCAGAATCAGCAGGAAGATAATCAGAACCACCAGCAGCATGTTGCCGGAATTGACGGTTGCGTTGATCAGAGCCTTCACGGCATCCGCGGCCTTCAGCAGGATAAGAATCCGGGAGAAGCCCTGTGCCAGCGCGATGCAGAGAAGCAGCGGCGCATAGGATGCGATGGAGTCCCTCAGCAGCAGCGGCAGATCTTTCAGCTTCAGGGTACGGTAGATGAACAGGCAGACGATCAGGGCGTAGAACACGGATACGCAGGCTGCTTCCGTAGGAGTTACGAAACCGCCGTAGATACCGCCCAGGATGATCACAGGGGTCAGCAGGGCAAAGAATCCGTCCTTCACGACTCCGAAGAAGCCGCGCTTCTTCAGTCTCTCATAGTTGGCTGCTACCTTTTCCTTATCCTCGCCGGAACGCCTGCAGTAAATCCAGCAGTACAGCATGATGCAGAACGCAATCAGGCAGCCGGGCAGGATACCGGCCGTGAACATGTCACCCACAGAGGTGCCGGTAAACAGGCCGTACATGATAAAAGGAATGGAAGGCGGGATGATAACGCCCAGACCGCCGGCCGTAGCTACGATGGCGGCGGAAAATACCTTGTCATATCCCAGTTCTACCAGCAGCGGGATGGTCATGGCGCCTACGGCAGCTGCCGTAGCAGGACCGGAACCGGAAATCGCGCCGTAGAACAGGCAGGTGATAACGACGGCGCAGGGCAGGCCGGCCGTCTTCTTCCCGGCAATGTAGGCGAAAACGTCAAACAGCTTCTTGGAAATACCGCCGCGGGTCATCAGAGCGCCGGAAAGCATGAACAGCGGGATGGCCAGGATGGGGGTGGTATTCAGGCCGTTGATCATGGCCTGTACAATATAGTTCATGTTGCCGGCAAACCGGGGATTCAGGAACTGGGGAACGATGGTCGCGACACCCATGGCAACGCCCATGGGGAGCGCCAGTACCATGGCAATCAGGAAAATACCGAATACAAGACCTAACATTTATTTGGTACCTCCTTTCCCGAAGTAACGAACCAGATCCTCAATCTGCCGGAGGGCGCCCAGGGCAGCACCGACGAGAACGGAAGCGTAGACCATGTACCAGGGCCAGCCCATGGCCGGTGTGGTCATGCCGAGCATCTTCTGCGCCTGCATGGTTTTCCAGCTCGCCCAGGCCAGATATACGAAAAAGGCCAGAGTTACAAAACGGGCTACGACATCCAGGATCTTTTTCAGCCATTCCGGGAAAAAGCCCATCAGGATGTCAACCTTCAGCATCTTGTTCTTTCTTACGCAGTATCCCATGGAAAGGAAACCGGAAAAAACAAACATCAGCCTGCAGAACTCCTCCGGCCACGCCATCGAGGCCTTGAAGAAGTACCTCATGATTACCTGAGCCATCATAACAACTGCCATGACAACCAGGAGGATCATAAGAATGCACTCTTCGAAGTTCTCATCCAGCCATTTCAGAAACTTCATTTCGGAACATTCCTCCTTCTTTTTCTCTCCTTTTATATACATCTGAACACCTGTCTGCCGGGGTGGCGATCCCGTGCACGAAGCGGCGTTCACTGCTGTACCCACTGTAACGGAACGGCTCTGTTTTGTATACGAATAACTTTTTCGGGAGATATGAACATTTCGGATAAACCGGATATTTGTTCATGTTCCGGAAAATTGTTCGTCTTCCGCCCCTCCGGAGAATTGTTCATCCGCGGAAGGCTTCACAAATAACCGGAACATGAGAATTGTTCATCTCCATCCGGCCCCTGTCGTGCAGCTGCCAAGATCCGGTATCATCCCCCGAGAATCAGAGATTCATTCTGTTTCCTGTCCGGAATCCCGGTACTGTCCGGGTGTCACACCGGTGAATTTCTTGAAAACCCTGTTGAAATTCTGCACAGAGTTAAAGCCACAGCGTACACCTATCTCCTTGACAGGCAGGGCAGTCTCCTGCAGCAGCTTCCTGGATTTTTCTACACGGTATAAAGCCAGATATCCGGAAAATTTATCCCCCCCCTGCTCGCTCCAGAGTTCGCTCAGATAAGAGGCGCTGATCCCTATGTGTTCCGCGACATCATTCAGTGCCAGACTGCTGTCTATATAGTGATCTGCAATATATTCCTTTGCCTGATCCACGTATTTGTACCTGTTTTTCCGGTTGTAGGCATAAATCAGCCGGCAGATCTTCCGGCATCGTTCCTGCACAAAAACATGCAGAGACTCCCGGTCCGGCATCCGGCGGATCTCTTCCGCCGCTTCTTTCACATCAGCCAGCCTTTTTTCCTCTTCCGTCAGCGGATAGGCAAGTGCCTTTTCTGCCAGAGCTTCGAGGAATTTTTCACAATAGTCCTTCTCCTCCGGCAGCACGCCGCAGACATTCCCGATGTCCCGCAGAACCTGCTCTGTCATGAGATCTGCGGCGGCCGGCTCTCCCTTCGCGGCCAGAGAAGAGATCTTCTCCGTCTGCTCCCTCATGCGGAAATGATCGCTCAGTGCTTTCTTTTCTGCCGCAGGTTCTTCCTCTTCTTTTTGCATCCCCTCTTTTTCCTCCGCTGCGGCTGTTTTTCCGGCAGTCAGAGACTCGCGGCGGAACCGGATCCGTTCCAGTCCTTCCCGATAAGCTTCACGGCTGTCCGTCAGCCTGGAATAAATCTGGCCGCTTTCAACCCAGAGGGAATAAGGAAGCAGCTCTGCCTGCTGTTCCAGGGTCCGCTGGATTTCGATAAAAGCCTTTTTTATATTCACGGCGGACACATCTTCGGGAAAAGAAAGCAGAAGAACCAAAGTTTCCGGATCCATCCGGACCGGATGCATCAGATACTCCTTCTCCGTAAAAGGGCGGACCAGGCGAAGAAAAGACATACGGTACATATCCCGTTCCTCATCGGAAATCCGCCGGTCTTTCGGGTCTTCCATCACGCAGACACACAGGAGAAACCGTCCGGCCACCGGCAGGGAAGAGCCCATCCCTGTAAGGATATCCGCCAGTTCCTCTGTTGTATATCCCGACCGGCCATTCAGGAGATTTACCAGCATGCCTTCCAGCGCATCCGAGGAAACCGATTCCAGAAGCCGGGATACCTCTGCCTCCCGGCTGATCACCCGGGAATACGCGCTCTCCAGGACGTCGAATTCGTTTTTCCTCTTCTTTTTCTCTCCGCCATCCCCCTGCCCGGTTCTGTTCTCCCCGGTATTTTTCTGCCCGGCAAGCTCCATCAGACGGTTTACCGGCGCATAGATGCTTCTGATGACATAGAGGGTGATCGCCGCACTGATCACGAAAAGGAGCAGTATGGCAGGGAACCAGGTGGTTATCGTGCTTCTCAGAGATACCCGCATATCCGCCGGATTCAGCTTCATCAGATAAATCCAGGGAACGCGGTTTCCATACACCAGATAACCGGCTTCTTCACGATTTACCCGGAAAGACTCCACATTGCTGACCGTTACAGTGGTTTTCGGATCCGGCGTATCCACATATTCCGGAAACATCCCGGCCATACGGCTGTAATTCATAGCAGAAGAAAGCACAGGCCTTCCTTTTCGGTCGTAAGGAAATATCTGACCTTCCTGCCAGCTTCCCCCTGACATCAGTGTGCTGACGATGGAGGTGTTCATTTCGTAAGCCACCGATCCCAGAGATTTTCCCATATACAGGTTCTGGAGCAGGAAAAGACGTCCCTGCGATGTAATCAGCCAGGTCCTTGTTTTCCTGTCCTGGTTGTTGGCGTAAAGGGAACCGGCGTCGTCAGTCTCCCAGTCGGTTTCAAACAGGAAGGCATCATAGAACCCTGAAAGATCATACACACTGACTGCGCTGCTGTGAAAAACTTTTCCGGTATAATCTGAGTAAAAAAATATCTCCTTTACCCCCCAGATGCTTCGCGCAACATTCGAGAGCTCCTGAGAAATCCGGTAATACCTGGTCTGATCCTCCGGGACAGGAAGCAGCAGATAGCTCAGCATCTCCTGGTTCCACAGAAGCTGCGTCATGCTGGCGGTCAGATCGTCAAAGACCTGGGTCACGGTGCGGTCGGCCGCCTGCATGCGGCTCAGGTTATTCTGCATGATCAGCCTCTGCTGGCTTCTGGCAGAAATATGGTTGATCCAGAAAGTGACCGTCAGAATCAGAATGATAAACATGGACATCAGACCGAAAAAGATGCGGTTGAAAATACTCTGGTTCCGGATCAGCTCCCGGATGTAAAAAAACAATCCCTGTTTCTTTTCCGAGTTCATTTTCCCTTTCAAAAGTGATACAGGGGCAGGCGAAACAAGGAGGACTGTCTCCTTGTTTCGCCTGCCCCCGTGCCTTTTCTTCTAAGCTTGTTAACAGGCTTTCTGCTCACACAGTACGCTGCGCCCCGGCAAACGCATTCATCAGCGTTTTCTTAGCGTATTACCTACCAGGTGCGGCGGAAATGTTTCTTACGGTACTGACCGGGCGTCATGCCGGTATATTTGCGGAATGTTTTGGAGAAATGGCTCTGGGAGCAGAACCCCAGATACTGGCCGATCTCCAGCAGGCTGTATTCCGAATACTGAATCATGCTCTGCGCTTCTCTGACACGGCTCTTCTGAATAAACTCGCTGACCGTCTCTCCGGTCTCCTTCTTGAACAGCGCGCTGAAATACGTCTCCGACAGGCCTGCGTTATCCGCAATCTGCTTCAGGGAAACATCATAATGCAGATGCCGCAGAATGTAATCGATAGACAGTTTGACCTTTTCACTCATCAGAACATCTGACTTGTTCTCATTCACTCGGGTGGTCAGTTCCAGGACAGCCTTCCGGTAAATCTCCCACAGTTCTTCGGGAGACTGGCAGGCGTCCGCGTCCATAATATAGTTGTTGCTGAGCATGAAGGCTTCTTCTTCGCCCAGGCCGCCGTCCAGCGCAGCCCTCGCGGCGATAGCGATGCCCACAATCACAGTATAGAGCTGCCTGCGGTAGGGATCCTGGGACATTCTCTCTACCCGCTGGTGCTCCGCGCTTTCCAGATATTTGGTTACCCGTTTCAGGTCGCCTTCCATAATCATGCCATTCATCATCTTTTCCTGGGCATATTTTCCAGTTGACCTGATTTCATCCCGAGTCTGGGTGATTTCCCGATGAACTCTCTTCGGTTTCGACTCCTGAATTATCATTTCTTTATTCTCTTCCATCATTCACCTCTATTCTGACTGTTCATTATGTTTATTGTCGAAAAAAACCGTCTGACATATTATATCCTAAAATATACGCTAAATGCAATAGGAAAATGTTTTGCGCTTGGAAAAAAACCAAAAATTTACAGCTTGTTCAAAAATTCATATTCTGTTCATATCTTCGAAAGCATAAAAAAAACCGTCATTTTTCTCTAAAATGACGATTTTTTTGTTTTATCAAAAATTTCCGTTTTTCTCTACATTACAAGAATTTTCCAAAAACGTTTTTCTTTACCCAAACAGGCAAAAAGTTTTTATCTCTGTGCTAAATACTCTTCCAGGACCAGACCTTTTTCCGTCATCTCTTTCGCGGCGGCTTCTCCCACGTACCGATAATGCCAGGGCTCATTGATGATGCCTGTAATCTCTGTTTTATCCTCCGGATATCTCTGGATAAAGCCGTATTTCCAGGCGTTTTTGTTCAGCCAGTTCCAGACAACTTCCGGTTCCTGCACGGAATGGTCCTCTGTGGAGATGTCTACCGAGAGGCCCAGCTGATGTTCGCTGGTTCCGGGGATGGCCACCCAGGCTTCCGCCAGTTCCACCGCTTCTGCACGTGAGTGTCCTTCTGACTGGTAATCGATAATCTTCTCATCCATCAGCTGCTGCTGCTTATCCATGCTGCGGTAGGACGAAGTAATATACGGAAGCGCTCCGTCCGCTCTGGCGTCATCAAACATCCTCTGCAGAGCGGGATAGATCCGGGAATCCACCCGGTTGCTGTTGCGCAGTTCCGTAAACGCCGGCACCTCATAACCCTTCGGAATCGGATGCTCCTTGTTGACCAGGATCAGCATCCATTCTTCATTCAGAGCAGGATTGGTAGGAGGCTCTGTTTCTGTCGGAGCTTCCGTTTCCGGAAGGGCGGCTGTAGTCTCCGCTTCGTTAACAAATTCCGGCAGGGGAAGCAGTCCTTCCGGGCGTTCCTTTTCTGCCTGTTCGGAAACCAGCTGCACAACATCGTGACCGGTGAATTTTTTTATGACGATAAAGCCGACAACAATCGCCAGAATGATTCCGGCCAGAATCAGCAGCCTCTGAATCATTTTCTGGCGGCGTCTGCGCCGAATCCACTCTCTTCTCTGTTCCAGATACATTCTTTATATATCTCCTAACGTCCGGCAAGATCTTTAAAGCTCTTCCGATATCATAGCACGGCATGACGGCCGGGAAAAGAGTTTCCCGTTGAAAAAAACCTTACTTTTTCTTAAGATTCCCTTTTTTCGGCGCAGACTTCGCAGGCCTTTTTTTCACCGAAAAGCCAAATGTTCCCAGTTTATCTCCCAGCGAGGAATATGTGCCGTGGGAATAGGCAAGCAGATCTGCCTTTGAAAGATCCAGGGCACCTTTCCGATCCACCAGAGACTCCTCTACATTGACGCCCGCCACCTCTGCCAGGAACATATGATGACTCCCCAGCGGCAGCACCTGGGTTACACGGCATTCAATCTGTACCGGGCACTCCAGAACTCCCGGCGCCTGAATCACCCGGGACGGTTCCGGCGTAAGGCCGGTTTCCGCAAATTTGTCCACATCCCGTCCTGACCGGACGCCGCAGAAATCCAGCGCACGTGCCAGTTTCACGGGAACGAGGTTTACCACAAACTCCCCGGTCTCCCGGATAATGTCATAGGAATACCGCTCCGGCCGCAGGGATATGGACAGCATGGCAGGATCCGAGCAGACCGTACCGCACCAGGCCACCGTGACCAGGTTCGGCTTTTCTCCGGGACGCCGGCAGCTGAGCATCACCGCGGGCAGCGGATAGAGCATATTTCCGGGCTTCCAGTTCAGTTTTGTCATAAAAAACACCTCCTGGGAAACACTGTCCCGGGACAAGGGGACAGTCCCCCTGTCCCGGAACCAGGGCAGAGAGACTGTCTTCCATTCTTACTATGCAAGTGCCCCGCTTACCAGCGAGGGAATCAGGTACGAAACCGTGCACATGATCACCGTAGCAATCAGCAGGCCCAGATAAACAGCCGGCAGCGCTTTCTTGAACTTGATGTCCAGCAGGGAAGCGATCAGTGAGCCTGTCCAGGCACCGGTGCCCGGCAGGGGAATGCCTACGAAAAGTGTCAGCCCCCAGAATTCCATCCGCTGAATCTTCTCGCTCTTCCCCATGGACCGCTTTTCCAGCCATTCCACCATAGGGCGGAAAATTTTCGCCTTTTTCAGCCAGGCAAAAATCGGCGTAATAAACAGCAGGATAAAAGGAACGGGAATCGCATTCCCAAGCAGGCAGAACAGAACGCCCCGCCATACTGGCAGTCCCAGCAGGGAAGCACAGATGATGCCTCCGCGAAGCTCCACGATGGGAATCATGGATACCACAAAGACGATCAGCTCCGGGGGCAGGCCCTTCATCGCCGTCATAAACCATTGGATAATTGAATTTGCCATAATCTCCTCTTCTATCAGCGCCGTCCCATAAAGGCTTCGATGTCTTCTACGGAGCGGGGCGTCGCAGCGGAAAGATTCTCGCAGCCGTTCTCCGTAATATGGCAGTTGTCCTCCAGGCGGAAGCCGATCCCCCATTCTTCACAGTAAATACCGACATCTACACAGAAGACATATCCCGGACGGATATTTCCGTCGTATTCTGCCGGGTCGTGCACGTCCATGCCCACATGATGGGCGCCGCCGTGCCACATCAGGCTGCGCTCGTCCTCCTTGCGCTTCAGAACGCCCGCATCCACCAGCAGGCCTGCGCAGTATTCATGTACGGTCCGGTCCACATCCCGCATGGGGATACCGGGCTTCAGAATCTTAAACAGATGGTTGGAGGTCCGGTACGCACAGTCATACAGAATTTTCTGCCGGTCAGTGAATTTTCCGTTGCAGGGCCAGCCCCGGGATACATCGTTGCATTCCCGGTCCCAGATGGCTCCGACATCGTTCAGAACCATATCCCCGTCCTGCGCCTGCCCTGTATAGGCATGATAATGAATGCAGAAATTGTTTTTTCCGGCGGAAATAATGGAAGGGAATGCCGGAGACAGTACACCGTACTGTGCCAGGGTATAATCCCATTCTGCCTTATACTGGTACTCATACATGCCGGGCCTGGAGGCCTTCATCATCGCCATAATCCCCGCCCGGGTGATTTCCTGGGCTTTCTTCATGGCAGCGATTTCGCAGGGCTTCTTCACCGTCCTGAGCTTCACAATGGCAGGATGAATGTTCTTCACCGGAAGGAAAGGATAGTGCACGGCCGCTGTCTGTGCCAGTTTTAAGGCATCCCGGAACGGTTCCTCCGGCTTCAGCTGGTCAATATCCAGGCACAGCCTGTCGAATTCACCTGACAGGACCATTTTCCGGAAATCACCGTCAAACTGTTCACGGCTCCGGAAACACCGGATTCTGGAGATGTCCTCCGCTTCTGCCGGCTTGATCCGCCTTCCGTGCCAGCGTTCCTCCAGTTCATCCGGAGGCAGCAGGTACAGGGTCTCTTCCACAGATTCCGTTCCCACCTTCGCCAGAAATACAATATCCTCCTGCTCAATGCCCGTAAAATACACAAAGCTCCGGTCCGCGAAAAAAGGATACATCTCATCCGCGGTTTTCCGGGGCGCATGACCTGAAAACAGAACTACCAGCGATCCGGGCTGCAGCGTACTGTACAGCGCCTGACGGTTCTCCACAAAGAAATACTGTTCCATCCAAAGACCTCCCGAAGGAAAAACGAACAAAGCAAAGGGACAGTCCCTCTGTCCCGGGTCCGGAGCAGAGGGACTGTCCCCTTGTCCTGCACCATTGTGAACATTCTTATTTACAAGTAAAGCTTCTTTTCCAAGGTTTGTCAACGTTTTTTCGGAGAAGGACGGCAGCTTTCTTTCCGGGACGAAGCGCGGCCGCTTCCTCCTTCCGGGACAGCACGGCGGCCATCCCTTTTCGAAGGAGCATGGCCGTCTTTCCTTTTCGAAGACGAACGGCTGCTTTCTTTCCCGGAAGCGGGCCGGCCGGCGGTCTCCTCTTTTCTCCAGGGTCTGGGAGGAATCAGGCAGTGCCTGTCATAGCCGATCAGGTCCTCCCTGCCGGCTTTCAGCAGCGCTTCCTTCACCAGTGGATAAAGTTCCGGATCCCGGTACTGAATCAGGGCCCGCTGCAGGGCTTTCTCATGGGGATCACGCACCACTTCCACCGGCTCCATGGTCCGGGGATCCAGTCCGGTATAGTACATGCAGGTGGAGACGGTCGCCGGCGTAGGATAAAAGTCCTGGACCTGCTCCGGCATATAGCCCATATCCCGCACCGCTTCAGCCAGCATCACAGCATCCTGCAGCGTAGAACCCGGGTGGGAGGAAATCAGATAAGGCACCAGGTACTGTTTTTTCCCGAGCCGCTCGTTGGTGTGGGCATAGGCCTCCGCGAACTGGCGGTATACGGAATGCTCCGGCTTGCCCATGAGCTTTAATACCCGGTCGGAAACATGCTCCGGCGCTACCTTCAGCTGTCCGGATACATGATATCTGCAAAGCTCTGTCAGGAATTCCCTGGAAGGGTCTGCCAGTACATAATCAAAGCGGATCCCGGATCGGATAAAGACTTTTTTGACGCCGGGAATCTGACGCAGCTCCCTCAGAAGCTTCAGGTAATCCCCGTGATCCGCCCGCAGATTCCGGCACGGCTTCGGGAACAGGCACTGTCTGTGAACACAGGCACCGGCTGTCAGCTGCTTTTCACAGGCCGGGTACCTCAGATCCGCAGTAGGCCCGCCCACATCGTGGATATAACCTTTGAAATCCGGGTCTGATGTCAGCTTTCTCGCTTCTTCCACGATCGAAGCGCGGCTTCTGGCCTGGATAATGCGCCCCTGATGGAAGGTCAGCGCACAGAAACTGCAGCCCCCGAAACAGCCCCGGCTGCTGACCAGGCTGAATTTCACCTCGGAAAAAGCCGGAATACCGCCCGCCGCATCATAGGAAGGATGCCATTTCCGGGTATAAGGGAGGGCGTAGATGTCGTCCATTTCCTGCTGTGAAAGAGGTTTCGAAGGAGGATTCTGCACGACAAACTGCTTCTTTCCGTAGGGCTCTGCCAGCCTCTTTCCGCTGAAAGGGTCCGTATTCCGGTACTGGATGCCGAAGCTTTCCGCCACCTTCCGGCGGTCCAGACGCATCTCCTCAAAAGAAGGCAGCACTGCCGTATCTTCGCCCGGGCATTCACGGGTTTTGTAGACGGTTCCCGGAATCCAGGTGATATCCGATACCGGAATGCCGGACGCCAGTGCGTCCGCGATCTCCGGGATGGAATGCTCCCCCATCCCATAGGAAACCAGATCCAGCGCCGCATCCAGCAGAATGGATTTTTTGAAACTGTCCGACCAGTAATCATAGTGCGCCAGCCGCCGAAGGCTGGCCTCAATGCCTCCTGCCACAATGGGAACATCCGGGTAGTTCCGCCGGATCCAGCTGCCATAAACGATCACAGCCCGGTCCGGGCGGCACCCCATCTGCCCGCCCGGGGAATAAGCATCCGTTTTCCGCTTCTTCCTGGCGACAGAATAATGGTTCACCATGGAATCCATGTTTCCGGCGGAAACCAGGAAGGCCAGCTTCGGCCGGCCGAATTCACGGATTGCTTCCTCCCGCCGCCAGTCCGGCTGGGCCAGAATGCAGACCCGGTAACCCCTGGCCTCCAGAACCCGCGAAATAATGGCCGTACCGAAAGAAGGATGGTCCACATAGGCATCCCCCGTGACATACACGAAGTCGCACTCCTGCCATCCCCGCTCTTCCATTTCCTTTCGGTTGACCGGTAAAAAATCAGCCATGATGTCCTCTCCGTACTCACCCGGCCGGGCCAGAGTAAGCCACGGGGACAGGTCTCCCGGTTCAAAGAAATTTGAGCCGGGAGACCTGTCCC
>CACZQT010000276.1 GCA_902783295.1 uncultured Lachnospiraceae bacterium | reverse complement strand
TACCAGAATGTGTTGAAGCACGGAGAATACGGCCCTTATATCATGATCAATGCCAGCGCCTTAAAGGAAAAAATGCCCAGGGCACTGGAACTTATGGAAGAAATTCTTCTGCGGACGGATTTTTCGGACACCAAACGCCTGAAGGAACTGGTGACGGAAAACCGTTCCAAGCTGCTTTCTACCCTGCAGAACGGCGGTCATGCCACTGCTCTCCTGCGGGCTTCTTCGTATAATTCACCGGTATCCTGGTATATTGACCAGGTGATGGGAATCGAGTTCTTCCGCTTTCTGACGGAACTTTCAGAAACGGTGGAAACCGAAGAAGGGGCTGCTGAAACCGGGCGGAAACTACAGGCACTGTCGGAAAAGCTTTTCCGGAAGAGCGGCATGATTGCCAGCTTCACAGCCCCCGCCGAGGACTTCGAAGAATTTGAGGAACGCTTCATCCGTTTCACGGATGCCTTCCCGGCCGGAGAAGCTACGGCGGCGGAGGATCCATATCGTCCGAGCCTGGCAAGGTGGACGGCAGATCTTTCCAAAAAACAGGAAGCCTTTAAAACCGCGGCGCAGATTCAGTATGTGGCCCTGGTCGGCAATTACCGCGCGACCGGTCATGCTTATACCGGAGCGCTGAAGGTGCTCCGTAAGATCCTGGCGGATGAGTACCTCTGGATCAATGTGCGGGTTATGGGCGGCGCCTACGGCTGTATGTGCACTTTCGGGCGCAGCGGGGGCGGTACCCTGGTATCCTACCGGGATCCCAACCTGGGAGGAACACTCGCGGTTTACCGGGGAATTCCGGAGTATCTGCGGAACCTGGAGCTTTCCGAAAGGGATATGACCAATTATGTGATCGGTGCCATCGGGGAGCTGGATCATCCTATGAGCCCGCCGCACAAAGGCGCGCTATCGTTCCAGGCGTATATGGAGCATGTGTCCGGTGAGATGCGGCAGCAGGAAAGAGATGAGGTGCTGGCTGCGGATCTGGAAACGATCCATTCCCTGGCGGAATATCTGGAAGCGATTGTGGCCTGCAACCAGCTCTGCGTGGTCGGCAACGCCGGCAAAATTGAAGAAGAAAAAGAACTGTTCGAAAACATCTGTGTGCTCGGATGACAGAGCGGGAGTGACTATGAAACAAAAATTCTTATCGGGCTTTGTGTCGCTGATCGGGCGGCCGAATGTGGGGAAATCCACGCTGATGAATACCCTGATCGGCCTGAAAATTGCTATCACCTCGGAAAAGCCGCAGACCACACGCAACCGCATCCAGACGGTGTTTACCGACGAGCGCGGCCAGATTGTCTTTCTGGACACGCCGGGGATCCACAAGGCCAAAAACAAACTGGATTCCTACATGGTGAATGTAGCCGAACATACGCTGAAAGAAGTTGATGTGGTTCTGTGGCTGGTAGAGCCGACCCGGTATGTGGGCTCGAATGAAGAGCATATCGTGGAAAAGCTGAAGAAGTGCAAAACGCCGGTCGTGCTGGTGATCAATAAGATCGACACGCTGGAAAAACAGGATCTGATCCGGCTGGTGACCCTGTACAAGGATCTGCTTCCTTTTGCGGACATCGTGCCGGTATCTGCCCTCAACGGAGAGAATACCGAAGAGCTTCTGCGTGTGATCTTTTCCCATCTGCAGGAAGGACCGCAGTATTTTGACGAGGACACGGTCACGGACCAGCCCATGCGGCAGATTGCGGCCGAACTCATCCGGGAGAAGGCACTCCGGAATCTGCAGGATGAGGTGCCTCACGGCATTGCGGTCACCATTGAAAGGATGGAAGAGCGGGGGACCAGCAATTTCTTCGACATAGACGCCGAGATCATCTGCGAAAAGGACTCACATAAAGGCATCATCATCGGAAAGGGCGGAGCGATGCTGAAAAAGATCGGTTCCCAGGCCAGGGAAGAGATTGAAGGCCTGATGGACGCCCGGGTGAATCTCAAACTGTGGGTAAAAGTACGCAGAGAATGGCGTGATAACGAGCTTTACCTGAAAAATTACGGATACAGGAACGAAGATGTCTGATCTGCTTGTGGTGACAGGCATGGTGCTGTCCGCCATGCCCATTGGGGAAAACGACCGCCGGCTGGTGATCCTGACGGCAGAACGCGGAAAGATTTCCGCGTTCGCAAAAGGCGCCAGGAAACCGAACAGTCCCATGGTGGCAGGGAGCCGTCCTTTTTCCTTCGGGACATTCCATCTCTATGAAGGACGGAATTCCTATACGGTGCGGACCATGGAGATCCGTCGGTATTTCGAGGAAATTGCCTCCGATCTGGAGACAGTCTGCTACGGAACCTATTTCTGCGAATTCGCGGATTATTACGGACGGGAAGGTGTGGACGAGAGGGAGATGATCAACCTGCTGTACGCTGCGCTGCTTGCCCTGGGTAAAAAACAGGTCAGCCTTCCTCTGATCCGCGCTGTGTTTGAACTGCGCGCCATGATGATACATGGCGAGTACTCAGAAGTGCCGTACGCAGCCTGCGGAGAGAGCGCTTCCTACGCCTGGAGCTTTGTTCTTGGTGCGCCGCTGAAGACTCTTTTTTCCTTCCGGCTCTCGGACGAAGCCTTCCGGGAGTTTTCGGAAGCGGTGGAGGCACTGAAAGCCTATTACATTGACAGAGATTTTCATTCCCTGGAGGTGCTGAAAAGCCTGGAAGGCTGATGTGAAGACAGAGGGAAGACAGAGGGAAGACAGAGGGAAGACAGAGGGAC
>CACZQT010000275.1 GCA_902783295.1 uncultured Lachnospiraceae bacterium | reverse complement strand
TCGGGAAGATATCAGAAATATAGCCATTATCGCACATGTAGATCACGGCAAGACCACGCTGGTGGATGAACTTTTGAAACAGTCCGGAGTATTCCGGGAGAATCAGGAAGTCATGGAGAGAGTAATGGACTCCAATGACATCGAGCGGGAGCGCGGTATCACCATTCTTTCCAAGAACACGGCGGTTTTTTACAAGGATACAAAGATTAACATCATCGACACCCCAGGACACGCGGATTTCGGCGGCGAGGTGGAACGTGTACTGAAGATGGTTAACGGCGTTGTCCTGGTAGTGGATGCTTTTGAAGGCCCCATGCCCCAGACCCGTTTCGTGCTGCAGAAAGCCCTTGCGCTGGATCTTTCGGTCGTGGTCTGCATCAATAAGGTGGACCGGGACGGTTCCCGTCCGAAAGAAGTGGTGGACGAGGTCCTGGAACTGCTGATGGATCTGGACGCCAATGACAAGCAGCTGGACTGCCCGTTTGTGTTCGCTTCCGCCAAAGCCGGCTGGGCTGCGACAGATCTGGATGCACCCCGGAAGAACATGGTGCCTCTGTTTGAGACGATTCTGGAATCCATTCCCGCACCGGAAGGTGACCCGGATGCAGATACCCAGGTGCTGATCAGCACGATTGATTACAACGAGTATGTCGGCCGCATCGGCGTGGGCAAAGTGGACAATGGTTCCCTGAAGGTCAATCAGGAAGTCATGCTGGTCAACCATCATGATTCCAGCAAGCGGGAACGCGTGAAAATCAGCAAGCTGTACGAATTTGAAGGCCTGAACAAGGTGGATGTGAAGGAAGCCCGCATCGGTTCGATCGTAGCCATTTCCGGTATCCCGGATATCCGTATCGGCGATACGATCTGTTCCCCGGAGAATCCCGTTCCGATTCCCTTCCAGAAAATCTCGGAACCGACCATTTCCATGAACATGATGGTCAACGACAGTCCCTTTGCCGGACAGGAAGGGAAATTCGTTACTTCACGACATATCCGCGACCGTCTGTTCCGCGAATTGAATACGGATGTCAGCCTGCGCGTGGAAGAAACCGACAGTGCGGACTGCTTTAAGGTTTCCGGCCGCGGCGAACTGCATCTGTCCGTACTGATTGAGAATATGCGGCGTGAAGGCTATGAGTTTGCCGTCAGCAAGGCCGAGGTTATCTACAAAACCGGCCCGAACGGAAGGCCGCTGGAACCCATGGAACTGGTATATGTAGACGTGCCGGATGAATTCGCCGGTGCGGTCATCCAGAAGCTCTCCGGAAGGAAGGGCGAACTGCAGAGCATGAACCCCGGCCAGGGAGGCACTACCCGTCTGGAATTCTCCATTCCTTCCCGCGGCCTGATCGGATACCGGGATGAGTTCCTGACAGATACCAAGGGAAACGGCGTGATGAACCAGCTCTTTGACGGCTATGCGCCGTACAAAGGTGATATCCAGTACCGCACCACCGGTTCCCTGATCGCGTTTGAAACCGGAGAAGCTGTGGCGTACGGCATTTTCAATGCCCAGGACAGAGGCATTATGTTTGTCAAGCCGGGCGACCGGGTTTATTCCGGAATGGTGGTCGGCCAGAATGCCAAGACCGATGATATCGAAGTGAACGTATGCAAGACCAAACATCTGACCAATACCCGTGCCTCCGGTTCGGACGAAGCTCTGAAACTGGTACCTCCGAAGGTCATGAGCCTGGAGCAGGCTATGGAATTTATCGATACGGACGAACTGCTGGAGGTTACCCCGAAGAGCCTTCGTATCCGGAAGAGGATCCTGGATCCTACCAAGAGAAAGAGAGAGATGATCCGGAGGAAATCCTGATCTCCCCGTTCTGAGCGCCGAAATCATCTGAAGATGGCTTTGGCGCTCCTGCATTCGTCAGGACGCAAAAAATTAAGAAAATCATTCATTTTCTTTCTGTATGATGCCTTGACGAAAACGTTATAATTCCTTACAATAATAAGACGACATCGAAAGGCGGCCTCTTTACAGAATCCGCCGGCCTCGTCCGGGCAGTTTCGATGTGTTATTCTTTCAGCTTCCGCACGACTGTGAACAGTACTATATTTCCAGGAAAGGCCGAAAGGCCGGGAAAGGGAGGACGAATGAAAATGAAACATGCAAAATGGATCGGAACGATGCTGGCGGCTGCGATTCTTACCGCAGGAAGCGCCGTACCCGGTTTCGCAATTTCCGCCGGGCATTCGGCAGTGACCACGACAGCGCTGAATCTGCGCAAAAGCGCCGGTACCGGCGGTTCGCTGATCACCACCATTAAGAAGGGCAAGACCGTAGAAGTCATCAGCGATGCAGGTGACGGCTGGTGGAAAGTCACTTATAATAACAGCACGGGTTATGTGTACGGGAAATACCTGACGGAAAACACCACGAACCTGAAGCAGACCACGGCGGCTCTGCGTCTGCGCAGCAGCGCGAAGACCACGACTTCCAGCAATATCCTTCTGACGATTCCGAAGGGAGCTGTGGTGGAATCCTTCACCAAGTATACCAACGGCTGGTACAAGGTAAGCTATAACGGAACCGTGGGTTATGCCAGCGGACAGTACCTGACGGCTGCTCCGGCCGGCTCCACCGCCTCGAGCGGAAGCAGCAGTTCCGGAAGCAGTTCCAGCTCGTCGCAGACCGTGAAAACAACCGGCAACCTGAACATGCGCAGCAGCATGAGCCTGTCCAGTTCTGCGAACATCATTCTCACCATCCCGAAGGGGGACACGGTAACGAATGTCAGCAAGCAGGATGACGGCTGGTACAAGGTAACCTACGACGGCAAAACCGGTTATGTAAAGGGCAAGTATCTGGCAGTGGTCAAGACATCAGACGGTTCTTCCGTGAAATCGGCTTCCGCCGGTGAGGTTAAGACTCTGTACGAAAACCTGAACATGAGAAGCTCCATGAGCAAGGCTTCCGACAGCAATATTATCGATATGATCCGCAAGGGCGACCAGGTGACGATCATTTCACAGGAAAGCAACGGCTGGTTCAAAGTCAAATATGACGGCCAGACCGGTTATATCATGGGCGGACACTTCACGGATGATACCTCCCGTGTCGGGAAGTAAGAAGGAAATGCCTAAGGAAAAACAAGAGAACAAATGCCGCGGGGACGGTTTTTCTGGCGCTTGCCGGGAGAATCGTCCCCGCGGCTTCTTCTGTACAGAACAGAAAGAAATGACAGGACCTGACAGGTTTGTATGAATATGATCTTTTCGGAGACAAACAGCCCCTTGGGAAAATGTAACAAAAGTGTAAGAATTTTTGTCTGCACAGAGTAAATGACGGAAAAATACTTGTGTTTTTGTGCAAAAAGGAGTGTGATTATGGCATAAACTGTCGTTGTGCCTGTAACGGCCGGTTATGACAGATTCCCGCAGAACCGGATTCATCCGGGCGGGAAAACAGGATAGGCACGCCGGCAAAAAAACCGCTTTATAAAAGGAGGAAAAACATGAAACGCTACCTGTTGTTCCTGCTGGCTATTGTTGTGAGCCTCTCTTCGCTTTCCGTAACGAAGGCATTTGCTGAGGATAAAGATGTCCTCCGGGTTGCAGCCAACGCGGAAGCTTCTACGCTCGATCCCTCTCAGACTACGGACGCATCGTCCCAGCAGATTTTCAACAATATTTTTGAAACGCTGGTTTATGAGGATGAAGATCATAATATTGTCGGCAAACTGGCGGAGAGCTATGAGCAGACGGATGATATGACCTATGTATTCCATCTCCGCCAGGGTATCATGTTTACCAACGGCGAAGAACTGAAAGCCAGCGACGTAGTGTTTACTTATACGCGCGGCGCGGATTCTCCCAAGATCGCTTCCTATTTCCGTGATGTAGCCTCTGTGACCGCTACGAGCGATTATGATGTTGAGATCGTTCTCAATAAGCCTTCGGCTCCCTTCCTGGCCGGACTTACCTTTGCCTCCACCGGCATTGTCAATGAAAAAGCCATTCTGGAAGCCGGAGAGAACACCGGTACCCAGCCTGTTGGAACCGGCCCCTATAAACTTCAGTCCTGGGATAAGGGTGTGAAACTGGTTCTGGAACGCAATGAAGAATACTGGGGTGAAAAGCCGGTATTCCGTACCGTTGAGGTTGTAGCAGTTCCGGAAGGCACCAACCGTACCATTGAACTGGAGAGCGGCAATGTGGATATCGCTCTGGAGATTCCTGTAACTGATCTGAACCGCGTGCGCGATGCCGAAGGCCTCACGCTGCTGGAACAGCCCGCCCGTGCTACAACGCTTCTGGGTATGAACTGCAGCAAAGCGCCTCTGAACGATGTCCGCGTACGTCAGGCTATCTCCTGCGCACTTGATGTTCCTACTCTGGTAAAGGTCATTAAAGGCGACACGGCGGAAATCGCATACAGCGAAATCAGCTCCAATATGAAGTTTTATAAAGAAATCACAGAATCTCACACCTATGACGTGGAAAAGGCTAAAGCTCTTCTGAAGGAAGCCGGATACGAAGATGGTTTTGAGATCTCTGTCATCTGCGACGAGAAGAAGGAAAACCTGGACGTAGCTACCATTGCGCAGCAGATGCTGCAGGCAGTGGGCATCAAGCTGAAGATCAATACCATGGAGTTTGCGACCATGTGCTCAGAGGCTTATGCAGGTAATTCGGAATTGTTCATCGTCGGCTGGGGCAGCGGCACGATGGATCCGGATACGGTTCTGTTCAACTGCTTCCATTCTTCCAATGCGGTGGACGGCGGCAATAACTGGGCTCGTTTTGTGAATGAAAAGTGCGACGAACTGCTGGAGCAGTCCCGCGTTGTCTTTGGCGATGCGGAACGTGGTGCAGTTTATGACGAGATTCAGGAATTACTGGCAGAGGAATGCCCCTGGATTAACCTGTGGGTACGCAAGTACTTCGTGGGCACCGGCAGCAAGGTGGAATCCATGGTGATGGATCCTAACAGCTGCTATTCTTACTACAAAGTAAAATAAGAAGCGTGTTCTGTCTGAAGAAACTGCGAAAAACGGGAGAGGGGGACGTTTCCCAAACCGCCCCTCTCCCGTTTTTTTGCAGTCTCTTTTCTGACTGATAACCGGAGGATATTATATGATAAAATACATCCTGAAGAGGATTTTGTACCTGATTCCGGTGATGCTTCTGGTGACGCTGATCGTATTTTTCCTTATGTCCATCACCAGAGGGGACCCTGCGAGAATAGTGCTGGGCGAGTCCGCATCTCTGGAAGAGGTTGAAGCTATGCGGGAGTCGATGGGGCTCAACGATTCCTTCTTCATCCGTTATCTGCGCTACGTCCGGGATTTGTTCCTGCACGGCGATCTGGGCACATCCTATAAGAGCGGCCTGCCTGTTATGAAGGAGATCACAAGTGCGCTTCCTTCCACGATACGGTTGTCTCTGGCAGCTGTCATCATCGCCATACTGATCGGGATTCCCATCGGCATCATCTCTGCTACGAAACAGTATTCTTTCTTTGACAACATTACTATGATTTTGGGGCTGATCGGCATTTCCATGCCCGTTTTCTGGCTAGGCCTGCTGCTCATACTTCTGTTTTCCGTAAAACTGGGCTGGTTTCCTCCATCCGGACTGACCAGCTTCCGGCATGTGGTATTGCCGGCATTTACGCTTGGCACGCAGTCGATTGCTGTATTTGCGCGCATGACACGCTCCAGCATGCTGGAGGTAATCCGTCAGGATTACATCCGTACCGTCAGGGCCAAGGGACAGAGTGAAAAACGCATCACGCTGGATCATGTGCTCAGAAACGCGCTTGTACCCATCGTCACAGTTGTCGGTATTCAGTTCGGCAATCTGCTGGGCGGGGCCGTGCTGTGTGAGACTATCTTTTCCATCAACGGGGTTGGCCGGCTGATGGTGGACGCCATCAAACAGCGGGATTTCCCTGTGGTGCAGGGCGGAGTTCTTTTCATTTCGCTGGCTTTCTGCCTGATCAATCTGATCATTGATATCGTATATGCATTCCTTGATCCGAAGATCAAGTCCCAGTACAGGTAAGGGAGGCCGGAAAAGTGAAGCAGACAAAAGAAAAACGATACAGCTTTGCCAGAGAAACTTTTGAGAGACTGATGAAGAACAAACTGGCCATGTTTGGCCTGTTTGTGCTGTGCGTACTGGTTCTGACTGCCATTTTTGCAGATCAGATCGCTCCGTATTCTTATGACCAGATGGACTTTCTCAATGCGTATAAGTTCCCCTGCAGGGAGCATCTGTTCGGTACGGATGAGTTCGGCCGGGATATTTTTTCCCGGGTGGTATACGGATCCCGGATCTCTCTGAAGGTCGGTTTTATCGCAGTGGGCATTGCTGTCGTGGCGGGGGGCCTTCTGGGAGCAGTAGCCGGTTACTACGGCGGCTGGACCGATAACCTGATTATGCGTGCCATGGACGTGATCATGTCCATCCCGGCTACGCTTCTGGCGATCTCCATCGCGGCAGCGCTGGGTGCCGGTCTGACCAATCTGATGATTGCTACGGGGATTGCCTCTATCCCGACATATGCCAGGATTGTGCGTGCGTCTGTGCTGGGAATAAAGGAGCAGGAATTTGTGGAAGCGGCAAAAGCCGTGGGAACCCGGGATTTTACCATCCTGCGGAAGCATATCCTGCCGAACTGCCTTGCTCCTATTATCGTTCAGGCTACGCTGGGCGTTGCTTTTGCTATCCTGACGGCGGCAGGCTTAAGCTTTATCGGCCTCGGCATTGAACCGCCTACGCCGGAATGGGGAGCCATGCTTTCCAACGCCCGTACCTATATCCGCGATTATTCCTATATGTGCCTGTTCCCCGGGCTGGCCATTGCCATTACCATATTCAGCCTGAATGTGCTTGGAGACGGCCTCAGGGACGCGCTGGATCCCAAACTCAGACAGTAAGGAGGCCGCAGAGCGCATGAAAGATTTTTTACGAATAGAAGACCTGACGGTAGAATATCATTCCGGAAGGCGCCATGTTCATGCGGTGAACGGGCTGGATCTTCAGGTTGGGGAGGGGGAAGCACTTGGCTTTGTTGGAGAGACCGGCGCCGGTAAAACAACAACTGCCCTGAGCATTCTCCGGATTCTTCCGAATCCGCCGGCAAAGGTGCTGGGCGGCAAGGTGATCTTCAAGTATAAGGATCTCTTTACTCTGAGCGATAAGGAGATGCGTGCCATAAGAGGCGAAGAAATCGCCATGATTTTTCAGGATCCCATGACATCTCTAGATCCGGTGAAGACAGTAGGAGACCAGATCTGCGAAATGATCCTTCTCCATGAACACTGTTCCAAGAAGGAAGCCTGGGAAAAAGCCGGAGACATGCTGGAGACCGTCGGTATTGACAGAGAACGGGCCGGAGAGTATCCGCATCAGTTTTCCGGTGGTATGAAGCAGCGCGTCGTGATTGCGATTGCCCTTTCATGCAGACCGTCGCTTCTGATCGCGGACGAACCGACAACCGCTCTGGACGTAACGATACAGGCGCAGATTCTGGAACTTATGAAGGAACTGAAGAAAAAATACCAGTCTTCGATGATTATGATTACTCATGATCTGGGTATTGTAGCGGAGATCTGCGACAATGTAGCCATTATGTACGCCGGCAGCGTGCTGGAATATGGCAGCGTTTTTGATATCTACAAAGACCCGCGTCATTTCTACACGAAGGCATTGTTTGATTCTATCCCTGACGTCAGCCGGAACCAGGACCGTCTGAAGGTGATTTCCGGCCTGGCGCCGGACCCCACGGACATCCCTTCCGGGTGTCCATTCCATCCACGTTGTCCGCGCTGCATGGATCGATGCAGAACAGAGAAGCCGGAAGCAGTACATCTGAATGATACACACTGGGCAAAGTGCTTCCTTGCCGAAGAAGAAGGGAGGGGCAGCCATGAGTGAACCGCTGCTGGAGGTACGGCATCTCAAAAAGTATTTTCAAACCAAAAAAGGCCTGCTTTACGCCGTAGATGACGTAAACTTTTCCATCGAAGAAGGTAAGACATTGGGACTGGTGGGGGAATCAGGCTGCGGTAAATCTACAACGGGCCGCCTGATCCTGCGGCTTCACGAGGCAACTGCCGGAGAAGTGCTGTACCGCGGCAGGAATATCCTCGAACTGTCACCCCGTGAAATGCGGGAAATGCGGCAGAAAATGCAGATCGTATTTCAGGATCCCTATTCCTCTTTAAATCCCAGGATGAGTGTAAGAAGCCTCATTGAGGAATCACTGCTTCAGCGGAGCCGGGGCATGAGTTCTGCGGAGCGTGAAAAAAGAGTTCTGGCGGCCATGGACCTCGTGGGCCTGGAGCGCCGTCTCGAACATTCCTATCCTCACGAACTGGACGGTGGACGCCGGCAGCGTATCGGTATTGCCCGCGCTTTGATTCTGGAACCGGAATTTGTTGTTCTGGATGAACCTGTTTCTGCGCTGGACGTCTGTGTGCAGGCCCAGATTCTGAACCTGCTTATGGACCTTCAGAAGGAGATGAAGCTTACCTATCTGTTTATTTCCCACAACCTGAGTGTGGTAAAGCATATCAGCGACCAGATCGCGGTAATGTATCTCGGCAAGCTGGTGGAGATGGCGGATCACGAAACGATTTTTGAGGATCCCAAACACCCCTATACCAAGGCGCTGCTTTCCGCGATTCCTGTTCCGGATCCCACAAAACATCCGGACAGGATCATTCTGGAAGGCGATGTTACCAGCCCGATCAATCCGCCGCCGGGCTGTCGCTTCCGTACGCGCTGCCGCCAGGCTATGCCTGTATGTGCTGAAACTTGTCCGGAACTCATGCAGAACGGAAACAGCATTGTGGCCTGCCATCTGTGCAATGGAGGGCAGAAATAATCATGGCAGACAGAGCAGAGGAGCGGTTCAGGCTGCTCATGCAGAGGATTGATTATCTGAATAATATCAGCCAGACCCTTTCCTGGGATATGCGGGTTATGATGCCGAAGGACGCTGCCGGGTACCGGGGGGCTGAAATGGGCTTTCTGGCCGAACAGATCCACGAACTGGAGACATCTTCCGAGATGGAAACACTTCTGCAGGAACTGGAGGAAACGCCGCCGGAAGACCCGGTGCTCCGGATGATGGTGCAGAAAGCGCGCCGGACATATGACAAGCTGACGAATGTACCCAGAGCACTTTTTTCCGCATATGCGGATCATAACCTGAAAACAGAGCATGTCTGGGCGGAAGCCCGGTCGAAAAACGATTTTGCCATGGTCTTGCCATACCTGAAGCAGGAGTTCGCGTATAAGCGGGAGCTGATCAGCTGCACCGGCTTTGCGGAGGATCCTGTTACAGGACTCATGGATGAATGGGAGACGGGAACGACAAGGCAGCAGATCGACAGGCTCTTTGAGGAACTGAAGGCTTTTCTGGTGCCCTTTGTACAGCGGCTGCGTTCAGAACCGCAGCCGGATCCGGCTCCCCTGCGGGGCATATTCCCGAAGGAAAAACAGAAAGCCTTCTGCCGGGAAGTGCTTCAGGCGGTTGGCTACAATTTTGACAGAGGCCGCGTGGATGAAGGGGTACACCCGTATACTACCTTCAATTTCCGCAAGGATATCCGGTTTACCTGCCGGTACTTTGAGGATGATTTCACGCGGTCTGTGCTGTCCAGTCTTCACGAGGGCGGACACGCCATCTACTGGCAGAATATGGGCTCTGAGCTGGACGGCACTACGCTGGCTGTCTCCACATCGCTTCCGATCGATGAGTCACAGGCCCGTTTCCAGGAGAACATGCTGGGGCGGAGCCTGGCATTCTGGGAGCACTTCCTGCCTGTGGCGGCGAAGCATTTTCCGGAACTGGCCGGCGTTTCCCCGGAGGATTTCTACAGGGCACTGAATGCGCTGCATATTTCGCCGCTGCGGCTTACGGCGGATGAACTTACCTATAATCTTCATATTATCCTCCGGTATGAACTCGAAAAAGCCCTTCTGGACGGGACTCTGTCCTTTGAGGAACTTCCGGTAGTCTGGAACGAAAAATCGAGAGCTTATCTGGGGGTCTGCCCGGAGAATGACGCCGGAGGCGTGCTGCAGGACATGCACTGGTTCAGCGGCTATATCTGCTATTTCCAGAGTTACGTGCTGGGCAACTGTTACGATGGGCACTTCCTGTATGCCATGAAAAAGGAGATGCCTGATCTTTTTGATCAAGTCAGGCGGGGAGATTTTTCAAAGATCCTGAAATGGAACGTTTCCCATATCCACCGTTTTGCATCCACAAAATTGCCTCGCCAGGTTTTGTGGGATGCGGCCGGGGAAGAACTCTCTCCCGGCAGGTATCTGGATTATCTGACGGAAAAGTACAAAGGAATTTACAGACTGTAATATGGTTACTTCAAGGAGTTGAGAATGAACAGGAAATACAAACGTATTCACTGCGGCCGGCTTTATGACGGCATCACGGAGGAGTGGAAGAGCCATCAGCAGATTCTGGTAGAGGATGGCCGGATTGCAGCCGTGGGGGCAGAAGTTCCCGCTCCCGAGAATGTGGAAGAGATCGATCTGACCGCATATCAGGTAACACCCGGGCTGATTGATGCCCATATGCACATGGATTTCTGGGACTGGCATACAATTCGGGAAGAGGTATATACTACTTCAGAGGAAGCCAAGACACTGGCTATTGCCCGATGTGCCAAAAAGACTCTTCAAAGAGGATTTACGACGGTGCGCCATGTGGGCGGCATTACCGGCAAGGGATACGGTGTTCTGGATGTAAAACGCGCCATTGCAGCGGGGTACCTGGAGGGGGCCCGCATTATGGCGGCGCCTCTGTTCCTCTGCTCTCCCGGAAGCCACGGGGATCTGTCACAGGGGTTTTCCCGGAATCCGGAATTGTCGGCGCTTCTCCAGAAGCAGCGCACGACTCTGGGCAATGGGAAGGATTATTTTACCGGAGCTGTACGGGAGCAGATCAAGTACGGGAGTGATTTCATCAAGATCATGGCTACGGGCGGTTTCTTTACGCCGAACGACACTCCGGTGCAGCAGCAGCTGAACGATGAAGAACTGGAAGCCATTATCCGCACCGCCCATGAACTGGGCAAGACGGTGACGGCACATGTTTATACCCCGTCTCTCATGCAGAAGCTGATCCGTTTCGGAATTGACGGCATGGAACACGGCTCTTTAATGGACAAGGAAACAGCAGCGCTTTTCGAGGAGAAGAACCTTTATCTGGTGCCTACCTTCTCTCCATATGAGGAGGCGGTTCACTACGATCCGGAAGCAATCAAGGACAAACAGCCCGAATTCCGCCGGAAGCTGGAGATGTATAAAGACGCGCTGCAGGCTGGCCGTGAGGTGATCTGCGGCAGCAGGATCAAACTGGGATACGGTACGGACTTTGTTGCCACTCACCAGAACTATGAGAGCGGCTATGAATTCGTGGCCTGGATGAACAGTGGTATGGATCCGTTCCGGGCATTGAAAGCGGCTACTCGTACCAATGCGGAAATTCTGGGGCTTTCGGATGAGATCGGTTCTGTTGAACCCGGAAAATCCGCGGATATCTCCGCCTGGAGACGGGATATCATGCACGATCCGAAGGCATTGCTGGACTGCGCCTTTGTCATGAAAGAAGGAAAAGTTTACGAGACCGAATCCTGTCTGGAGGGATAACTGCAGCCCGGGAAAAATACCCGGATGATCATGCGAGACTGCTGCGCGTGATCATCCGGGTATTTGTATGCCGGGATCTTTGTGTGGATATGGAACCGTATGGCTGTAAATTACTATGATTTACGCGTTGTAATAGGTTTCGAATTCTGCCGGGCTTGGAATGGCGGCGATTCTGCGGCACTCGGCACGTTTTTTCGCGATCAGTTTTGTGAGCAGTTCTTCAGGGAAGACCCCGCTTGCAGTCAGGTAATCATGATCTTTTTCCAGTGCATCCAGCGCGTCTTCCAGCCTCACAGGGAGGCCTTTCAGTTTCTTTTTTTCTTCATCCGGCAGTTCAAAGAGGTTGAAGTCATAAGGGCCCCATCCCTGCGCATGGGGGTCAATCCTGTTTTTGATGCCGTCCAGTCCTGCCATAAGGATCGCAGCGTAGGCGAAATAGGGGTTGCAGGTGGCGTCCGGATTTCTGAGTTCAAAACGGCGCATTTTCGGAGTTTTTGCGTAGGCCGGGATGCGAATGACAGCGCTGCGGTTGGAAGTCGCATAGCCGACAGTCACGGGAGCTTCAAAACCGGGTATAAGTCTCTTGTAGGAATTCGTACTCGGGTTTGTGATAGCGCAGAGAGAATCAATATGTGACAGCAGCCCGCCCATGAAGAAATGTGCATCCTCGCTTAAATGCGAATAGCCGTTATCATCGGAAAATACTGGCTCGCCCTCCTTTAAAAGAAGCATATGTACATGCATCCCGCTTCCGGCTTCTCCATATACAGGCTTGGGCATGAATGTTGCCGAAAAACCGTATTCGAGAGCTGTATTGTGGATGATATATTTGATCAGCATGGTGGCATCCGCCATTTCGGACATGACTCCGAGCTTCGGCTCGATCTCGAACTGTCCCGATGCGCCGACTTCCGGGTGATGGTACTTTACGGGGATGCCTGCGGCTTCTATGCGCTTAACCATGGCGCAGCGGCATTCATAGGATCTGTCGAAGGGTTTTGCAATGTGATACGCAGCCTGCTCCTCCACAACAATGCCTTTTCCCTGACGGCCGCTGTTCCAGTGAGCCTGACTGGCATCTACACGGGCGCTTATTTCATTGGCATTCACCGTCCAGCCTGCTTCATCGAAGAGATAGAATTCAAATTCCGGGAGAATAAGCATGGTGTCCGCGATACCCAGATCCTTCATATGCTTTTCTGCTGCCCTGACAATATTCCTGGGATATTGCGCGACAGGCCTGTTGTCCGGAAAATCGATGATCATTGCGTTGCCGGTCATGGACAGGGTCGGAGTTCCGCAGAACTCATCGATCATCGCGGTATCCAGATCGGGAATAAAGACCATGTCACTTTTTTCAAGAATGGCGTATCCGTAGTTGGAAGCGTCAAAACCGATACCTTCCCGGAGAATATCCTCCGAAAAATAACGAACAGGAATTGTAACATGACGGAATACACCGTTTATATCAACCATCTTAAAGTCGATCATTTCAATACCCTTGTCGTTGATCAGCTGCTGTATCTCTTTGAATGTTTTTGCCATTCCGGCACCTCTCTTTACTATGTCTGAAGACTATGATACGCAAGACCCGCAGGCGAGGCCTGCATATTCCTGGAAGACAGTTCATCTTAGCGCTGCATGTTTACTTTGTGTCAGATGTTCTTGACATTTTCATAATAATACTATAAGGTCTTTGTGTAAAACGCAAATATATCCACACTGTTTATACAATTTCGCAAAGATAAAGAAAGGGTGCAGGATTGTGAGAGCGTGAAGTGCAGAACAATCCGAGACCGGAGCTCGATACCTAAATCAATGAATACAGACAAACTGGAAGCCTTATTGCATGCAATAGAAAAAGGCAGCCTTACAGCTGCAGCAGATTTTCTTCACTATACTCCGTCTGCCGTGAGCAGAAGTATTGAATCCGTGGAACAAGAGCTGGGTCTGTCTCTTCTGATCCGTTCCAGGACAGGAATCAAAATGACAGCAGCCTGTGAAGAACTTCTTCCGGAAATCAGACAGCTTCTGGAGAACGAAAGAATTCTCCGTGAGCATGCCGCCCTTATCACGGCAGGCGCTTCCGGAACAATCCGTATCGGAATCTGTTATCCGGCGTTGTACCCATGGGTATCATCCATGATGGCGGGTTTCAAACTTCGTTTTCATGATATTCACTATATTATAAGACATGGTTACAGTTCCGAGCTGCTGGACCAGGTTGCGGAACACGAGATTGATTTGTGTCTGATCAGCAGACTGGATACTTCCTGCAGATGGATTACGCTTTTTGACGATGAACTGGTTGCGGTAATACCTGCAGACCATCCTTTCGCAAAATCGGATTCTGTTCCGATTCAGATATTTGAACAGGAGCAGTATCTGGAACTTCATTCCGATAAGGAGACAGACAATTCCCGGGCATTAAAGGCATGTTCCGTGCATCCATTGAATTCTCTGCCGCTGGATGACAGTTCAGCCATGTACGCAATGGTGGAAGCGGGATTGGGTATAGGGATGGAAAACAGGATCAATACGCTTAACCATACCGGGTCATTTGTAACGAAACCGCTCGACCCTCCCCAGATTATTCAGATCGGTATTGCATATTATGATGGCATTCTTCCTGTGGCAAGAAATTTTATTGAGTATTTGACGGAATCGGGAGAGATACTCGCCGGATCGCTTCGATAACGGCTTGCTGAAGGAAAGATTTGACGATCGAAAGTGCTTGAAGGAAGCGTGGAAAACATGGTATGATAACTACGATTTTGTTTTTACCCGGGAGGGACTTTCATGGTATTTATCGAACAGATTACGATTCCGGAACTGTCCGGCGAAACGCTGCGCAGGCTCTTTGTTTATGTACCGGAAGAGCTGGGGCCGGAAGAAGATGCATACGTCGACGATTCGGAAAGCCCCTGTGAGGAGGAAGAGGAGGCTGCAGATATGTCTGCGGACCAGGATGAGGAGGAGTCCGGGGAGCCGGAACGCCGCTATCCTGTCCTCTACATGTTTGACGGCCATAATGTTTTCTTTGATGAAACAGCTACTTACGGCAAGTGCTGGGGGATGAAAGAGTTCCTGGATGCAAACCATGTTCCGCTGATTGTGGTCGGCGTGGAGTGCAATCATGAGGGGCTCCGGCGCCTGGAGGAATACTCGCCGTATACCGGGACGATCGTGGGGGATCCTATCAGTGAAGCCCAGGGGAAGGTTACGATGGACTGGATGGTGAATCATCTTAAGCCCATC
>CACZQT010000274.1 GCA_902783295.1 uncultured Lachnospiraceae bacterium | reverse complement strand
TGCGGGGAGAAAGAAGCAGAAATCTGGCGGGAAGCACTGATCTGTGCTGCCGGAAAACATGGTGATTCTGCCGGAATCCTGGAGGATGCGGTTTATACAAAAGTACTTTGGATCTGGTGGGAGAGCGGGCATCGTATCTGAACGCAAGCCTCCGGTGGATCACAGGCGCGCACAAAGAAGTTGTTTCGCACTGTGCGCGCCGCTTTAAGAACGACAGTGACGTTTCTGAAACAGGAAAAGTCAACGGGTATGGAGCAGCTTTGCCGGGACATGCCCGTTGACTTTTTTCTGGCCGCTCACAAAAAGGAAGAGCACTTCGTGCTTCCGTTCGCGGACGAAGAGTACGCAGACGCGTATTTCCAGCATATGTTTTTGCGCTTATATGGACAAAAATCAGCAGTCTTTTCTTATTGAAATAATCTGCTTCAGCGTATAGAATGACGATAGGCAACGTAAAAAGATGTAAGGCAGGAGACACAGAAAACGTTTAAGTACACCTTTATTGTTCCAGGTACGTTGAACGTAGGAAGGTGTTTTGCACTGTGCGTGCTGCGGGAAAAAGCCGGTAGTGCACATAAATTGTGCACAGGAAGGAGTACAGATATGAAACAATGGAGAGCGATGATTACGGCAGCTGTTATGATGGCTGCGTTTTTTGTCAGTGCCGGAGCGTATCGGACATTTGCTGCAGATCCGAATGGTGAGGAGGTAACTGCAGAAGAAGGAATAGACTATCTCGCGCTGGTAAACAAAACCAATCCTCTGCCCGAAGGCTGGGAGGACGCGCTGGAAACGGTCATGACCACCAATTCCGTAGGCGATGATGTGGAAGTGGAAAGAAAAGCTTTTGAGGCTTATGAAGCGCTGAAGGCCGACCTGGAGGAGAACGACGGTATTTATGTCGAACTGGATTCCGCGCGCCGCAGCGTCGCCGAACAGCAGGATATCATGGACCGTTTTATTGAAAAATACGGCGCAGACTACGCAGCCAAAACGGTAGCACAGCCCGGTTTCTCCGAGCATCACACCGGCCTGGCTCTGGATCTCTACTTCAGACTGAAGGGCGATGACGGCGAGTTTACGGATGTTTACTATAACGAGGACATGGTGCAGTATCCGGAAATCTGGGAGGTAATCCATGCGAAGCTGGCAGATTACGGCTTTATTCTGCGCTACCTGGAGGATAAGGAACATATCACGGGCTATGGCTATGAGCCCTGGCACATCCGCTATGTAGATGACGTGGATATCGCGGCAGAGATCATGGAGCAGGGGATTACCTTTGAGGAATATCTCGGTACGGCGGCCGACGCACTGGAAAGCATCGATTATGGCACTTCAGAACTCTATACGGAGGAAGAACTGGAAGCGGCTGCCATCCGCATTAAATGTACGATCGCCGGCTGGGAAGGCTGCGAACTGCACAGCATCCGTTATGCGGGAGATGAATGCAACAGCGACGAAAATATCGAGTGGGCTAATTCCCACACCGAAGGAGCGGAGTATGTACAGGTTGTCGAATTCCTGAGTGATTTCCATTCGCCGGTGGAAGCAGCCGGAGCCTGGGAGCCCGATATGGAATATGAAGACTGGACCTGGTGGCTGGCCCGGACGGAAGACAGCGGCTGGGACGTTGTTGACTGGGGATATTAAGAGCGGGAAAGATGTTTCTGCAGGCTGTAAAGGTCGGAAATCGGTGACTGTTTCTGACGGTGTAACAGGAGGGAAAGGAATATGAAACAAAGAAAACAGATGGTCCGCCGGAGCGGACTGCTTATGGCGGTCCTTTTGATGGCAGCAGCACTGCTGCCTGCAGTCAGGATCGAAGCCGCCTCGAAGAAGACCGTTTATGTAGTGACGGAATGCAGGTCGAAGGACGGGTCGGAGAAGTACAATTACGAGTACAACAGTGAAGGCCTGGTCAGCCGGAAAATCACCGCTTCCGGTACCATGGATTATTTCTATAACAGCAAAGGTCTTCTGAAGAAAATGGTGGAGAAAGATGAAGCCCTGGATGAGGACAGCACCTGGACGTTTTCGTATGACGAAAACAACCATATGGTGAAGATGGTTGAGAAAGATAACCGCACGAAGAAAAGGCTGGATTCCGCTGTTTTTACTTACAGCAAAAAAGGACGCCTTTCACAGATTATTGAAACGATCTCTAAGAGGGGCGAGGTTCCCAGGAAAGTTCTTACCTATAAACTGAACTACAAAAAAGGACTTCTCTCTAAGATAAGCATTACTATGGACATCAGTTCCGAAAAAGAAGTCTTTGAGTTTCAGTACAATGACAGGAAGAATCTTAGCAAGCAGATCTGTTCCTGGGGGACGGCAACAGAAAAGTTTACATATAATAAGAACGGCCGCATTTCAAAACGTACCGAGAAGATGGTTGGCGCCGACGGCGGAAAGGCTACGACAGTGTACACCTTCAAATATAAAAAGGTGACGGTTCCCAAGTCCCGGGTGCCGCTGATCAACGAGCAGCAAAGCGGGTTTCTTGGAACAAGGTGGAGTTTCTTTTATTGATGAATGCTTTCTGGTGCCGGATGATCTCTGATGAAATTTGTTTTCGGTATGGCCGAAGACCTGAAAGCTCCTGATCGTGAGTCTGTTTTTCCGGCTCGACAGTGAAGAAAAGTACGGGAGGGTGGTATGAAAAGACAGGAGAATTCATATACATGCCGTGAAGTGAGAAGCGCACTGATTCTTCTGGCTGCGCTGTGTATGATCCTGACATTGCTGCCGGCAGAAGCCGGCGCGTCGGAATCAGCCGGGTACCGCTTCGGGACGGCGGACATACATTCCACGCAGTGGCCGGGCGAGACATACAGAGACAGCTACTATTATACGGATGACTGGTTTCTGGAGAAACCGGAAAAGCGGAACGATTCGCTGGCCCTTGTATCGATGCAGCTTGCGGCGGCGGCCGTTACAGGAAACACAAAGGGGGCCGGCTGCACTTTCCTGAAAGGACTTGGCTTTACAAAAACCGGGATCTCGAAACATTTTAACAGCAAGGACCCGGATGACAGCTGTTTTACCTGGGGAAAGAAAACGATAACGTCCGGCGGTACTTCTTATACTCTGGTGGCGGTTGTGATCCAGAGCTATGCCTTTGATTCAACCACGAAGAAAAAAGGCTGGGTACAGAACTTTGCCGTGAACGGGGAAAGCACGGAAGGAGAGCACGCCGCGTTCTCGCTGGCGGCAGAAAAGGTGATCGATGAAATCATGAATCTGGGGGGCAGCGGCCCGGTCAGATACTGGATCATGGGGCAGAGCCGCGGAGGCGCGGTTGCGAACCTGCTGGCGAAGAAGCTCCCGGAAAAACAGAGATCAGCCGCGGGAGGGATCTACGCCTATACCTTCGAGTCGCCGGCGACCGTCGATAAAAAGTCTGCGGGGGACAGCGCCCGATACGGCTACATTCACAATTATCTCTGCAACGATGATCTTGTCACCATGGTTCCCCCGTGGGGGATGACAAGGTACGGCGTACAGCATGCCCTGAGGACGAAAAAGACAGACAATAAGCTCCAGCAGGAACTGGAAAGGCTGGGTCTGAACGAAGAAAAGTGCAGCACGCTGACGCCGTCTGACCTGACAGGTGAACTGGCAGGGAATGTTGTGACCCGGCTGCTGCAGAGAATTCCTTCCAGGAAAGAGTATTCCGCCAGACAGACGGATACCTTTACAGACCAGAACGGACAGGTGATCACCGTATCCTATACCTGGCAGGAAAAACTGTGCAGGCTGATGGGGGTTCTTTTCGGCGGGAATTTCGGCAGTGTAGATACAGACACACTGACAGACCGTCTCGGGGAATTGTATCCTGCGGCGGAAGCTCTGGCAAAAGGAGTGAAAAACAATACGGACAGCGATTTCTGGACCGCTGCCTGTATCTGCAGCCGTTTTCTGCCGGTGGTGGTTCCCGGACTGGATCTGACGGATGAAGACCTGTATGTACTCCTGAAGCTCTTCGGATCGAACCTTGTTGATCCGGAATACCAGCCGGAAGGGGACGAATATACGGATACCATGTCTTACCTGTCGCCGACCGTGATCCTGGTTGCCGCGAAGGACAGTCTGCTGTTGTCTCACCAGTTCGAAACGGTGATCGCACGGCTGAAAACGCTGGCCCCGGAGCCTGCCCTGGAGAACATTGCCGTCACGATTCCGGAACCTGCGGCGGGGGACTCCCGTTCGACAGCACCGAAGGCTCTGGAAAAAGCCATCCGCAAGACCGGTATTCCTGCACT
>CACZQT010000273.1 GCA_902783295.1 uncultured Lachnospiraceae bacterium | reverse complement strand
CGGGAAAGTGAAGTATTTCGGCGTCAGCAACATGAATCCCATGATGATTGAACGGCTGAAACGCATGGCGGATATCCCCGTATACGCCAATCAGATCCAGCTGAGCTGTGCCTTCACGCCGGCTCTGGACGCCGGCTTCAATTTCAACACGCAGAATAATCTCGGAATCATGCGGGACGGCAGCATTCTGGAGTACTGTGATATGAACCATATCATCGTCCAGGCCTGGTCCTCTCTGCAGTACGGCTTCTTCGAAGGCGTCTTCCTGGGGTCGGAAAAATATCCGGAGCTGAACAAGGTCATCAACCGGATCGCCGAAGAAAAGGGAGTCACAAATACAGCTGTTGCCCTGGCATGGATCCTGCGGATTCCGGGTATGATGCAGGCAGTGATCGGCACCACAAAACTGTCCCGTGTCAAAGACGCCGCAGCGGCAGGAGATCTCACTCTTTCCAGGAAAGAATGGTACGAAATCTATATCTCCGCCGGCAATATTCTTCCGTAAAATCAGCAGGAAAATTCAGAAAAAGAGGAAAGTTCTTTATGGAATTCGGAGAGAAGAGAGAAAAACCATCTCTGGATGAGTGGCTGTCCGAGGCGAAAAAGCATGAAAGCGCTCCGAAAATCGGCATGTACCTGACGCACAACGGCGTCGTACGGCAAAGTGCCAGGGATGCCGTAAGAAACGGAAAAACAGATACCGTTCCGGTAAGCGGCATGCTGTTTTCCTATGACGCGGAAAAGGTGAATGCGGCCATTGCCGAAACGTATCAACTGGAAGGAATTTATTACGTCCGCGCCTGGCTGAACGAAGGCCGGCTGGAAGCAGGGGATGACATCATGATGGTGCTCATCGGCGGTGATATACGCCCCCATGTGGTCGATGCCCTGCAGTTTCTTGTCGGAAAGATCAAAAACGAATGCGTGTCAGAGCAGGAACTGTACTGACCGATGGTCAATATCCGCCGATGGTCATATGATCTCACATAGCAGAAACAGGGGCTGTGAGGCCGGGAATCATCCCGGCCTCACAGCCCCTGTTTCTGTTCTGATTTTTATCACGCGTCATTTCCGTAATCCGGTGCTTTCGGCCTGTATTTCATGCTGCTGACCTTATACACCGTGATGAATGCATCCGGATCTTCTTTTTCCAGGTAGGACATGAGGCGCCGGTATTCCGACTTGTCTACAATGGTGATGATTTCCTTCTGCTCGTTCATGTGCAGCGCTCCGTAGCACTGATATACAGAGGCCCCGCTGTGCAGCTCATGGAGAATAAAGTGGCGGATCTCCTCCTCTTTTTCGGACACTATACAAACCCGCCGTTTCAGGCTCTGGTCAAAAATAAAGGAATCCAGCACGATACCGTTCAGATACGTTCCCAGCACGCTTAATATGACCGTCTTCTTGTCGTATGCAAAAGCAGATGACAGAGCAATGCACATCCCTGCTGCCGACATCGCCTTCCCCAGGTCAACGCGCAGATATTTGTTCAGGATTTTCGCGACAATATCCAGGCCGCCGGAAGAAGCGTTCCGGTTGAACAGAATGGCCAGCCCCACGCTGACCGTAAAAATGTAGCAGACGACATCCAGGGCTGCGTCCCCCGTGATGGAGCGATACTCCGGAAGAAGCTTTTCAAACACACCGATGAGTACCGGCAGCATAATGGAAGTATAGACGGTCTTCAGGCCGAATACATTTCCACAGGTAATGAAGCCGATGACCAGAAGAGAAGCATTCAGAATCATGGTCAGCTGCGAAACAGAAAGCGGTGTAAAATTCGTCAGAAGAATGGCCAGGCCTGAAATACTGCTGACCATACACCTGCTCGGAATCAGGAAGAAAAACACAGCTGCCGCAATGATCAGAAGCGCAACCGTCATGATCGCAATTTCCCGCAGAATTCCCACTGCATCCGGCCTTTTCTTACTCATGATTGCTCTCTCTTTCCTGTACATTGACGGGTCAGCGCTGAATCTCAGCGCTGACCCGTCAGTCCCTTCCGGTGCCCGGTCTCGTTTCTCTGCTCCGGTACACAGCCTATGTGTTCAGTATCAGTGTTCTATTTCGAAAGGAAGCTTATCCAGAATATCCCTCTGTACATCGATCCCGGGGTAGGATTCGATCAGCTTTAATCCCTTGGGGGTCAGGCGGAACACACCGCGTTCCGTAACGTACAGCACTTTCTGCCCGTTGGCGATGGCCCGCTTGGCGGAAAAGCTGACAGAGCGGACTTTTTTCACGAACTTCTGAACACTGCCTTCTTTCTCGATACGCACCTTGCCGTCTTTCCGCGATACCTCCAGCCCCTTGGTGGAGAATGTCGTACAGAAAACGACCGTAGGTGTCCTGACGGTGATATTGGCAAACCCGCCGATTCCGGCATAAGCCCCTTCACCCCGGTGCGCATTCACATTTCCTTCAGCGTCCACTTCAAAAGCGCCCATGAAGCAGATATCCAGCCCGCCGTTGTCATACAGGTCAAACTGGTTCGCCATATCATACACGGAGGCAGCCCCGATCATGGCGCCAAAGGCTTCCCCGGATACAGGGAACCCTCCAATGCCGCCGGATTCTACCGTCAGCGTGATGTTGTCCAGCATGCCGATCTTCCTGGCATGGCGGGATACCACCTCCGGAAGCCCGATTCCGATATTGACGATATCATCCACCCGGAGCTCCGCAGCCGCCCGTTCTCCGATGATATTCCCCGCCTCATCGTCTCTCGCCGGTTTTATGGAAACGGAGTTAATCCTGTCGTTCCAATAGTCCCATTTCTCATAGGGAATCTCAAAACTGCCGGTCAGTCCCTCGTAAGCTTCGTTCCGGATTTCCGGCTCCTTCACTACGATCGCGTCCACCAGACAGCCGGGAATGATGGCATTTCTGGGTCGGGCAGGGGTATCCACCAGCCGGTCGACCTGCACGATCACCTTCCCGCGGTTGGCTTTCACTGCCTGGCAGATAGACAGTGCATCCCCTGACATAAACATATCATCAAAGGAAATATTCCCCTTCCGGTCCGCCGCGGTTCCCTTAATCAAAGCCACCGTCAGTTTCGGCAGCTTATAGTACAGGAACTCTTCACCGTCCACCTCCACATGCGTCACATAGGAGTCATTGGTGGAAAGACGGTTGATGCCCGGCCCCTCCTGGCGGGGATCCACATAAATATCCAGGCCAACCTTGGAAAGAGCGCCGGGCAGTCCGCCGGCCTGTGCCCGGATGGCATGGGAAATGCAGCCGAGAGGCAGGTTATACGCCTCGAAGTAATCCTCCAGTACAATCTTTTTGGTGCTGGGCATGGCTCCGAAATGACCGCAGATCAGGCAGTCCACAGCGCCTTCCCGGATATAGCCCTCCGCCCCGTGATTCTCATCCCAGGTTCCGAATCCGGCACTGGATACGATTGTCAGGTGCCTGGGAGACTGCATCTTCTGGTATCTCCGGTATATGGCTTCGTGCAGTTCCGTAGGATTCTCGATCCCCACAAAAGAATTTACGCAGATACAGTCACTGTCGCGGATCATGCGGATCGCTTCATCCGAACTCATTATTTCGTACATTCTTAACCTCCCTGCAGTTTCCTGTATGAGTTTGATCAGTCAATATCAGACGGGGAGCCCCCCCACTTCTACAGGCGAAAACTGACAGAATCTTTTACCTGCAGGAATTCAATTTCCCTTCTGATTTACGCTCTGTGCTGTCAGCTCTCCCGCCATACTCAAAACATTCATATTCCGCTCGTTTTCCTTTGGAAAACGACGGCAGTTCTCTCATCATAAAGTATCCTCCCCAAAAAAGCAAGCCCGCTGTGAACCTTCTTTACAGCTCCTTTTTTCGACTTCCTTTTCCGCAATGGCTGACAAACCATTCCGGAAATGCTATACTGCCTGCAGAACCAACAGGCAGTATTCAATCGTGACGGCGCAGCCCGGCTGTACCGTAAAAGAGGACATAATGAGAACCATCGTAGCAAAATTCGGCGGGACTTCCCTGGCCAGTGCAGAACAGTTTCAGAAAGTCCGGCGGATCGTGGAAGCAGATCCGGCCAGGCGGTTCCTGGTAGTATCTGCCCCGGGAAAACGTTTCCCGGAAGATATAAAAGTCACAGATCTCCTCGTCGCCTGTTATGAAAACGCAATACAGGGAAATTCTTTTGAAAAAAACCTGTCCCAGGTCCGGCAGCGTTATGAAGAAATCCTGGCGGGACTGTCTCTGTCTTTCCCGCTGGACCAGGAAATAGATTTCCTGCGGCAGCATCTGTCCGGCGAATCCGGCGAACCTCAGAGGGAATATATAGAAAGCCGCGGTGAGTACCTGAATGCCCGCATTATGGCGGACTATCTGGGATTCACATTTGTGGATCCGGAGTGGTGCGTCTGCTTCAGTGAAGATGGGAAACTGGACCTTCCCATGACGCGCCGTACCCTGGCTGCCGCCCTGAGGCCGCTTCAGAAAGCAGTGATCGCCGGTTTTTACGGAGCCGACACGGCCGGGAATATCCGCACCTTTTCCAGAGGTGGTTCTGATGTCACCGGAAGCCTGGCTGCCTGTGCCGTAAATCCGGATCTGTATGAAAACTGGACCGATGTCCCGGGCCTGCTGGCAGCGGATCCGCATATCGTTGAAAATCCCAGAACCGTCGAATACATGAGCTACCGGGAACTCCGTACACTGTCCTACATGGGCGCCTCCGTTCTCCATACGGACGCCGTGCTTCCGGCTTCTGACCTGGGCATTCCCATCAACATCCGGAACACCAACGATCCGGAAAATCCGGGCACCATGATTGTCCGCAAGCTTCCGAAAGACCAGAAAAAATACCCGGTCATCGGTGTGGCCGGGCGCAAGGGTATGTCTGTGATCCAGGTGGAGAAGGTGATGGTCAGCGACGGATCCGGATTCAGCGCAATCATGCTGGATATCCTGAAAAAAAGGCAGCTGCCTTTCGAGCACTGCCTGACCGGTATTGATGCCATCACTCTGGTTATCCGCAGCGATCTTCTGGCTCCCTGCAAGGATGAACTTTTCGAGGAAATCCGCCGGGAGCTGCATCCGGATTACCTGGGATTCCGGGAAAACCTCTCGATGATCGCTATTCTCGGAGAGCGGGATACCGAGTCCTGCGACGCCAACATTCAGGTGCTGCAGGCCCTGACCCGGGCCGGCATAGAAATCAGCACCGTCAACCAGGGAGCCGGAAAGCTGAATCTTCTGATCTGCGTCCCGGACGACAAATACGAATCCGCCATCCGGGAGATTTACGCTTACATCAACAACTCCCGGTAAAGCTTCTAAAGCCGCAAGGGCAGATCCTCTGTGCCCGAAGCCAGTTCCGATAATGCCATACAGCAGGCCCCCCGGTTCAGATAATGAACCGGGGGGCCTGTCATGTT
>CACZQT010000272.1 GCA_902783295.1 uncultured Lachnospiraceae bacterium | reverse complement strand
GCCGAAAAGCGACCGGAGACGGCCGTGTTTTCCGTGGAATGCATTTGACGGCACTGCGGATTGCGAAAGATATAAGTAAACCAGCTGTTTTAGCCTTGGATCAATGTACTGTCAGGATTATCAGGTGTTTTTGAGCCAAAGCAGGGAATTCACCTAATGCAGACTATAAATCAGTAAAGTGACTGAAGAATCGTACTTTTTGTCCCGCACAGCCGGGAGAGCCAGGAACGAATTCTTACTATAAACTTTATTCTCGGAAGCGTCAACCATTGACAGGTTTATGGTGAGAAGGATATAATAACAAAGATAATAGGAAAGAGACAGTATATCCTGACCGGAGATGACTCCCACCTCTATAGGTGGGAGCCCAATCTCCGGCCAGGATATAAGCCTCCGGCGGATCGCAGGCGCGCACAGAGAAAGGTGCTTTGCACCATGCGCGCCGCGGCAAGAACGTCGGTGGCGTTCTTGAAACCGACTCCACCGGAAAGTCTCTTACGGAAATAAGGGTCTGTAAAGCTGAAAAGGGAAGGAACGATCATGGAAAAAAGAACACTTCGGGGCCTGTTGGAAGGTCTGGAATATGAAGTCCTGAAGGGAAGCCTGGACGTCCCTGTCCGGGATATTATCTATGATTCCCGGAAAGACTGCTCAGGCTGTCTGTTTGTTTGCATAAGCGGTACAAAAGTAGATGCGCATGACTATATCCCCCAGGTGGCGGCCAAAGGGGCTTCTGCTGTTGTAGTCGAGAAAGACATAGAAGTAACAGAGGATGTGACGGTAGTGAAGGTTCCTAAGACCAGGAAAGCGCTGGCGGAACTTTCTGCTGCTTATTTCGGGCATCCGACCCGCCGCATGAAAACCGTTGGCATTACCGGCACAAAGGGAAAAACGACGACGAGCTATATGCTGAAAGAAATCCTGGAAGCCGGAGGAAAAAAGGTTGGCGTAATCGGTACCAATGGGGCTGTGATCGCAGGAGAGCATTTCCCTACAAAGAATACTACTCCGGAGTCTTATGAACTGCAGTATTATTTTTACCGTATGGCAGAAGCCGGATGCGATGTCATGATTATGGAGGTTTCTTCCCAGGGTCTGATGATGGACCGTGTGGCCGGCATGACATTTGACATCGGTCTTTTTACTAACCTGTCCCCGGATCATATCGGTCCGAATGAGCATGCCAGCTTTGAAGAGTACCGGATGTGGAAGGGAACTCTTTTCCAGAAATGCCGGACCGGGATTGTCAATGCGGATGACCCGAACTGCGAAGAAATCCTGAAGGGGCATACCTGCGGTGTCCTGACTTTCGGCCAGAATGCCAGGGACGAGTTCCGGGCCATTCATATTTCCCATCTGAAGGACGGGAGTTTTATGGGCATCTGCTTTGATCTGACCGGAAGATACAAATACCCCGTGGAAGTGGGGATTCCGGGTCTGTTCAGCGTGTACAATGCACTGGGTGCGATTGCTGCAGCCATGGTGCTGGGAGTAGAAGTGCCGGCGATCCAGCAGGCGCTCCGCCGCATCCGGGTGGAAGGCCGCATGGAACTGGTGTATTCCGGCGAGGACTTCTCCGTGATCGTGGATTATGCCCATAACGGAGTAAGTACGCGGAGCCTTCTGTCTACCCTGCATGACTATAATCCGCCCCGTATCGTGGTGGTTTTCGGCTGCGGAGGCAACAGGGATCCTCACCGGCGTATTGAGATGGGGAAAGCAGCCGGGGAGATGGCTGATTTTTCCGTCATTACAGCTGATAATTCCCGCTGGGAAAGGGTAGAGGATATCATGAAAGATATCCATAAGGGACTGGATCCGACCGGAGGGAAATCCATTGATATCCCGGACCGGCGTGAAGCGATCCGCTACAGTATTGAACATGCGTGCAAAGGGGATATTATTGCCATTATCGGAAAAGGACATGAGGACTACCAGGAAGTAGAGGGAGTCAGGACACATTTCTCTGACCGGGAAGAAGCTGAAAAGGTTCTTAGGGAACTGGGAAAGATCTGACCAGCCGTTCGGGCATAGGAGAGTGTAAGAGATGCCGATCTCAATTACGGAAGTACGGGAGGAGAGAAAACGGAAACGCCGGAAACAGCGTATCATCATGGGGACTGCTATCGGCGCAGCCGTGGTAGCCCTGATTGTGGTGCTGGCAGTCATGGCCCGTGTTATTTTCCGTCCCGGACAGGGAGGCACAGGCGGAGAGGAAACCAGGCCGGGACAGGGAACTGCTGTTACGGAGCCTGCGGACGGAAGAACCGCTGAAGAAGTGCTTACAGCGTATATGGACTGTCTGGCTGCCGGTGATTATGCCGGTATGTATGAGCTTCTGGACCAGGAAAGTAAGAATGCCCGGGGAAAGAATGAGTTCATCGAACGCAACCGCAATATCTATGAAGGCATAGAGGCAGAAAATATCGACACCCGGATCCAGCGGGAAGCGTCCGTGGAAGTGGAAGGAGAAAAGGGAAATTCCTATAAGGTGGAGTCGACAAAGGTTGTACGGCGCACGTTTTCCTACACACAGACCATGGACTCACTGGCCGGCCCTGTTTCCCTGGACAATGAGGCAACTCTGAACCTGGAAGGGGAGAACTGGCGGTTGTCCTGGAAAGACAGCCTGATTTTTCCGGATCTGACAGAAGGCGGACGGGTCAGGGTAACAAATACACCGGCAGAACGCGGACAGATTTTTGACCGGAACGGTGTGCTTCTGGCCGGTACCGGGACTGCAACATCGGTAGGTCTCGTCCGGGGCCGTATGGCGGAGGATTCTGTGACACGGCTGGCAGAGGTGCTGGGCACTACGGTGGAAAGCATAGAGCAGAAAATGTCTGCAGGCTGGGTCACGGATGACGTTTTCGTGCCGATCCGGACCGTGGAAAAGCTGACGGAAGAGGAAGTATCTTCCCATGATCCTACAGCCTCCATACGGGTGAAAAAGGAACGGGACGAGAAGCTGCGGGCTATTCCCGGTGTCCTGCTGAACGATGTGCAGCTTCGTATTTATCCTCTGGGCGAGGCGGCAGCGCATCTGGTCGGTTATGTGCAGGATATCACGGCGGAGGAACTGGACGCGGATACGGAAGGCTTTTACAATTCATCCAGCCAGATCGGCAAGGTAGGGCTGGAAGCTCTTTACGAGGAAAGGCTGCGCGGCATACCCGGGCGCCGGATCCGTATCCAGGCGGAAAACGGTGATACGGTCCGGGTGCTTGCTTCATCCAATCCGGTACAGGGCGAAGATATCCGCCTGACGATCGACAGCGAACTGCAGAGAGTGATCTACCGTGTTTACCGGGCGGATCCCGGCGCGCATGTGGCCATGAATCCGAAAACCGGAGAAGTGCTGGCACTGGTAAGCACGCCTTCCTACGATACGAATCTGTTTATTACAGGCATTTCACAGGCACAGTGGGATCTTTGGACCAATGATCTGTTTACACCGCTTACCAACCGTGTGCGTGCTGCGTGGACTCCGGGTTCTTCCTTCAAGTCTGTCGTGGCAGCCATCGGTCTTACCAACGGGAGCATAGAGGGAGGAGAAACCTATTCTACTTCCGATGCCTGGCAGGCGGATGATTCCTGGGGAAATTATTATGTAACGACGCTTCACACGGCCTATCCCGGTACGGTAGAGGATGCTCTGGAAGTTTCCGATAACGTCTGGTTTGCCAGGGCGGCGGTCCGTATGGGTGCGGAAGCCCTGGAAGAAGGTCTGAATGCGCTGGGATTCGGAGACAGGGTAGAATTTCCTATCCAGATGCGTGCTTCGACATATTCGAACAGCGGGCACATTGAAGAAGGTATCCAGCTGGCGGACAGCGGCTACGGGCAGGGTGAGATTCTTGTGAATCCTCTGCATCTGGCAGTTATTTATTCCGGTTTCATGAATCAGGGCAGCCTGATCCTGCCGAGACTGGAACTTTCCGAAGATGCGGAGCCTGCTTTCTGGAAGGAAAATGTCTTCTCGGAGGATGCCTGCCGCCGGATCGTCAGAGCACTGATCCGGGCGGTAGAAAGCGGGACAGGCACCGGTGCACAGGTGGATGGACTGGAGATCGCCGGCAAGACAGGTACGGCGGAAATCAAGGCCAGCCAGTCAGATGAGAGCGGTACAGAGCTTGGATGGTTTGCGGCTTTTACCCCGGAGCTGGATGCGGAGAATTCTCTGCTGCTGGTGTCCATGGTGGAGGATGTGAAGAATCTGGGAGGCAGCGGCTATGTTACGAAGAAAAGCGGCGCCATTTTTTCCTGGTACTGCATGGGCAGTCCTCTGGCAGGTATTGAAGCGGGCCTGCCGTCCAGAACAGATGCGGGCGGCATGGTAAACGGACAGGATCTGGGACTGCAGTGGGATGAGGACATTGACTGGCAGGAACTGGGGCTGCTGAATGAGGAAGGCCCGGACTGGCAGGAGCAGGGCCTGCTGGAGGAGGACGAGGACCTGGACCGGCAGGAGCGGGAGCTGCTGGACGAAGACGATGATGAGGATGACCGGCAGAATGATCCCGGAAATGACGTGGACTGGGACGGGGAAGATCTGGATGAAGAGGATGCCGGAGATCAGGACTGGGAGATCTTTGACGAAGAGGATATCGACTGGCAGGAACTCGAAATGCTGGATGAGGAAGACCCCTGATTTTCCATATAGAAATGTGGCGGATTCTAATCTTTGCGCTATGATTTTACACAAAAAAGGTCTAACACAAACCGAAAGTTTTATGTTATGATAGGTAACGCCGGACAGTCGGAAACTGTTCCGGCATAAGGAGAAGACAGGGAGCTGGCAATGGTGTCCTTTTGCGCCACCCTTGTCACCCTAATAATGCAGGAGGGCATGATATGGAAACCTATGGTATCGAGAAACTTGGTATCCACGGCGCGAAGGCCGTCTACCGCAACCTGACGCCGGCGGAACTGACAGAGGCAGCTGTTCGCAGACAGGAAGGATTCCTTTCCAGCAGCGGTGCACTGGTTGTTTATACCGGGAAGTACACCGGCCGCAGCCCCAAAGATAAATTTATTGTAGACACCCCCGGAGTGCACAATGATATTTACTGGAATGACACGAACCGTGCCATCCGCCGGGAGTACTTCGATAAGATCAAAGAAAAAGCCATTGCCTACCTGCAGAACCGTGAAATCTTTATCTTCGACGGTTACGCCGGTGCGGATCCCAAGTACCGCAAGAAATTCCGCGTGATCAATGAAATGGCCAGCCAGAACCTTTTCATCCATCAGCTGCTCCTTCGGCCGACGGAAGAAGAGCTGAAGGATTTCGGCGCTGCGGATTTCACCATGATCGTAGCTCCCGGATTCAAGTGCGATCCCAGGCTGGACGGCGTGCATTCCGAAGCTGCCATCATGATCGACTTCGAAGCCCGTATGATCGTTATCGTAGGCACCCAGTATTCCGGCGAAATCAAGAAGAGCGTCTTCTCGACCATGAACTATGTCATGCCGAAGGAATACAATGTACTTCCGATGCACTGCTCTGCCAACATGGATCCGAAAACCGGCGACACCGCTGTGTTCTTCGGCCTGTCCGGCACCGGCAAAACGACCCTGTCCGCTGATCCTACCCGCCTGCTGATCGGTGATGACGAACACGGCTGGTCCAAGGACGGCATCTTCAACTTTGAAGGCGGCTGCTATGCAAAGTGCATCCGTCTGGACAAAGAGGACGAGCCGGATATCTATAATGCCATCAAGTTCGGCTGCCTGGTGGAGAACGTTGCGCTGGATCCCATGACCCGTGAATTTGACTTTGATGACGCGAGCCTGACGGAGAACACCCGTGCCGGTTATCCTGTGGAGTATATTCCGAACGCAGCGGTACCGGGTATCGGCGGCATCCCGAAGGTTGTGATTTTCCTGACGGCGGATGCCTACGGCGTACTGCCTCCGATTTCCCGACTGACGCCCAACGCGGCCATGTATCATTTCGTAACCGGCTTTACTGCCAAGGTAGCCGGTACCGAGCGCGGCATCAAGGAACCGCAGCCGACCTTCTCGACCCTGTTCGGCGAGCCTTTCATGCCGATGGATCCTCTGTATTATGCGGACATGCTGGGTGAGAGAATCGAACAGTATCATACCCGCGTTTACCTGATCAATACAGGCTGGACCGGAGGCCCTTACGGCGTCGGCAAGCGTGTTGATCTGCATTCCACCCGTACCATGGTAACGGCAGCCCTTACCGGAGAGATCGAAAAGGCTGAATTCGAGTTTGACGAGATCTTCCGTGTGGACGTTCCGAAGGCTCTGGAAGGCGTGGATCCGAAGATCCTGCGGCCTCGCTGCAACTGGGAAGACCGTCAGGCTTACTACGATATGGCTAACAAGGTGGCGAAGATGTTCAGGATGAACTTCACCAGGAAGTATCCTCATATGCCTAAGAACATCGTGAACGCAGGCCCGAAGCCGAATGTAGAAGAAGAGGATTAATTCTTCCATGAAAAAAGGTCTGCCTCTGCCGGAAGGCAGTTGTGCATGACTGCATGGTGACAGCGTCCTTTATGCTGAAAACAGTTCATAAGTCTGCCACGGGCCATGAAACAGCCCGTGGCAGTTTGTTCATCCTGCCGGTGGCAGCCGGGTAAAGGAGGGGAGCCGGATGAAACAAGAGGAAACAATGTTCAACAGGATCTGGAAGCTGGCTTACCCTCTTCTGACCTATTATGGCATCAGTATTTTCGTGGCAATCCTTGCGGGTATTCTGGGGGTTACCTACAGTATCATTTCTCTGATACAGGGAGGCATTGCTCTGGATTATTATGTCCTGCTGGAAGAAACCCTGAAATGGCTGGCAGCACACGGAACCCAGATTACGCTGGCCACTTCTGCGCTGGTGCTGGTACCCACCGCTCTTTACTGGAGAAATGACCAGAAGCAGAGAGAGGGAAAGCCGGCAGTCTATTCAAAGCCGGATGCTTTCTGCTATGTACTGGCTCTGCTGCTTGGAGCTGCGGCCTGCCTGGCGATGAATGGCCTGATTATGATGAGCGGGCTGATGGAGGCCAGCGGAACCGCTATGGATGAAATCAGCGAAGCTTTGTATAAGGGCAATCTGTGGCTGGAAATTCTGGGGATCGGCCTGCTGAGTCCGGTAACGGAAGAGTTTCTGTTCAGGGGAGTGATTCAGGGACGCCTGCGTGACTGGGCAAGACCGGGGGTGGCCATTCTTGGCGCGGCTGCCGTATTTGCCTTTTACCACGGATACATGCTGCAGATGGTTTACGCATTTGCCATGGGACTTCTGTTCGGGTACCTTATGGAGAAATTCCACACGCTGACTGCACCGATCCTGGCACACATCGGCGCCAATCTGATCTCCGTCATTGTTTCTGAGACGACAATGCTGGACGGTATTCTGGAAGGCGAAATGTCCCTGATTATTTTTACGGCAGCTGCCTGCCTGGCACTGGTGGGACTGCTTTCCGTGGTACATCATCAGGTGAACCTGCAGCTTCTCCCGGGACCGGAAGAAAAGGAGAGCGAAGAACTTTGAATCTGCAGATGACTTCAGCCGGCAGGGAAAAAATGTTCAGCAACCGGGACCTGGCCCTGCTGATCCTGCCGCTGGCTGCGGAACAGTGCCTGAACCTGCTGGTAGGCGTTGCAGACAGCATGATGGTTTCCTACGCCGGGGAAGCAGCCATGTCCGGCGTCGCCCTGGTGGATATGTACGCGTTCCTGATTTCCACACTGCTGGCAGCTGCCGGCGGCGGCGGAGCAGTTATTGTTTCCCAGTATCTCGGCCATAAAGACAGAGAACAGGCAAATCTTTCTGCGGGACAGCTGCTGTTGTTATCAGCCATCATATCCACGACTCTGATGATTTTTACGCTTGCGGCTCATAAACAGATCCTGCATCTTTTCTACAGAAATGTGGAGCCGGATGTCATGGCAGCAGCCAGCCGGTATATGGTGATTACGGCGCTTTCCTATCCGTTCCTGGGGATCTACAATGCATCGGCAGCTCTGTTCCGTTCTATGAAAAAAACGGTTCATACCATGGCGGTCTCCATGGTGATGAATGCAATCAATGTGGTGGGAAATGCAGTCGGAATCTTTGTGCTGCATGCCGGAGTAGCCGGGGTAGCGGTTCCCACGCTGATGGCCCGTATGACAGCCGGTTTTTTGATGACAGGCATGCTGTTTTCCGGGAAACACCAGATCCGGGCCGAATGGAAGAACATTCTGGCCTGGAAAGCGGATTATATCCGCCGCATCCTTTCCATTGCCATCCCGAACGGCATCGAAAACGGTCTTTTTTCGCTGGGACGTCTCCTGGTTATCAGCATTGTGGCGCTTTTCGGCACCACGCAGATTGCAGCCAGCAGCGCGGCTCTTTCCGTGGGCACCATTGCCATTATCATTGGAAGTGCCGTGAATCTGGCTATAGTGACGGTAGTCGGCCAGTGTGTCGGAGCTATGGAATATGACCAGGCAGAGTATTACATGAAGAAGCTGATGGGGATTTCCTATGCGGGGATTATTCTTCTGGTCATTCCGAGTCAGATCTTTCTGACCCGTATTCTGGGATTATATGATCTGTCGGCGGAGGCGAAATCCCTGGCTGCCGTT
>CACZQT010000271.1 GCA_902783295.1 uncultured Lachnospiraceae bacterium | reverse complement strand
AGAATTCATGGCGACCCTTTCCCCGAACTGTCTCTGCATGAAATTCGAGGATTTCAGTTCCGGTACGGGCCGTCTGCGCCCGTAAAGAGTGCTGACATAGCCCTGTTCCTTCCCCTGGTACACCAGGTGGTCCAGATACCTCTTAACCCGGGGATAGGTTTCAAAATAGCGTTCGATATATTCAGAAGCTTCTTTCCGGGAAATACTCAGGTCCTCGCTGAGCCCGAAAGCGCTGATTCCGTAAACAATTCCGAAGTTCACTGCTTTGGCATTTCGCCTGAGCTCCGGTGTAACCTCTTCCAGCGGTACGTGGAAGACCTGGGAAGCCGTCATCCGGTGGATATCCTGCTCCTGCCGGTAAGCTTCGATCAGCTTTTCATCGCCGGACATATGTGCCAGGATACGCAGTTCGATCTGGGAATAATCCGCGTCCACGAACACGCAGCCATCTTCCGGGACAAATACCTTGCGGATGGCACGCCCCAGTTCCATACGCACCGGGATGTTCTGCAGATTCGGATCCGCCGAACTGATGCGCCCGGTGGCCGTAATGGTCTGGTGGAAGGTGCCGTGGATTCTCTCATCCGGTCCGATAAAGGCTGCCAGACCGTCTGCATAAGTAGATTTCAGCTTTGTCAGCGTCCGGTACTCCAGCACCTTCCCCGCGATCGGATGATAGGGCTTCAGCTTTTCCAGAACGTCCACATTCGTGGAATACCCGGTTTTCGTCTTCTTCGCGAAAGGCAGCTGCATCTCTTCAAAGAGGATCTCTCCCAGCTGTTTCGGAGAGAGAATATTGAAAGGATGACCGGCCAGGGTATGGATTTCTTCCTCCAGCCTCCGGATGCCTTCCACCAGATTATCCCCGTATTCCGCCAGCGCTTTCCGTTCCACACGGATTCCTGCCTTTTCCATGCGGGACAGGGAATCCGACAGCGGCATCTCGATCTCCCGGAACAGAGACAGCATCCCCGCCTCCTCCAGTTTTCGGGTAAGGGGCTCCACGGCATCCGCCAGAATCCGGGCACCGTCTTCAGGCCTTGTCATCGGCCGTGCTTCTCCCAGGGCTTCTCTGGCTGCATCTGCCGTATCGTAACTGCCTGTCAGAGGATTCAGCAGATACAATGCCAGCCCGATATCCGTAAAATGGCTGCAGTCCGGCAGTTCCCACTGCTTCCGTTCTTCTTTCAGGTTCATTACCGCCGTGGTTTCCGCGGCTTCACATAAAGCACTCAGGAAATCCTGAAGACCGTCCCCGGGAAATTCATCCACGGTAAGAAGATAAACATCCCCGCTGCCGGCCAGGCTCAGGGCAATTCCCTGCAGCTCCCGGACGGATTCTGTTTTCTTTCCTCTTCCGGATTTCCCGTCAGCTTCCTGCCATATCGTCACAAAGCCGGCCGTTCGGCCCTTTGCCTGACTCAGGATATCCTCCTTTTCGCCAAGCCTGGCCTGCCGGAAGGAGACCTCCGGCGCCTGCGGCTTTTCCGCCGCAGCTCTGGCATCCTTCAGCCCGCCGGCTTCAAACCGCTTCATCAAAGCCTTCAGTTCCAGGCGGGAAAGGACTTCGTACGCTTCCCTGGTATAGATCGAGTCATGTACCAGCGCTTCCCAGTCCAGGGATACCGGCGCTTCCACGCAGATTTCCGCGAGCTTCCTGGAAAGCTCTGCCATGTCGAAATGTTCCGTCAGCGCTTTCTGCGCGCGGGGAGGCCTCACCTCCGCCAGATGTTCTTTCAGGTTCTCTATACTGTGCCAGGCCACGATCAGAGCCGTAGCCGTCTTCTCTCCGATGCTGGGAACCCCGGGAATATTGTCGGAGGCATCCCCCATCAGAGCTTTCAGATCGATAAACTCCGCCGGAGTCACCTGATAGGCTGCCTTCACATCCTCCGCAAAATAATTCTCCGTCACCGTCATACCGCTTCGGGTTTTGGGAATGCGGATACGGGTATGCTCTGTCGCCAGCTGCAGAAGATCCCGGTCGCCCGAGAGCAGCACGGCGTCAATCCCGCGGGCTTCTGCACGGCGGCTGATCGTCCCGAGGATATCATCCGCCTCATAACCCGGCAGTTCGAAAATCGGAATCCCGCAGGCCGTCAGAAGCTCCTTGATCAGAGGGACCTGTTCCCTCAGTTCTTCCGGCATGGCCTTGCGGGTACCCTTGTAGTCCCCGAACATCTCGTGCCGGAAGGTCGGTTCCTTCCGGTCAAAAGCCACGCAAAGATAAACGGGGGCTTCCTCATCCAGAACCTTCAGCATAATATTCATGAAGCCCATGACCGCATTGGTATGGACCCCTGCCGAATTGGTAAGTTCCGGAATTCCGTAAAACGCCCGGTTCAGAATGCTGTGGCCGTCTATGCAAACGATTTTATCCGCCATGGGAAGCTCCTCCTCCCGATCAGGTTGTGCAGTGCGGGAAACATAACCCATATATTGTAGCATACTTCTCCCTTGAAGGAAATCCCTTCTTTATGCTATAGTGAGCCAAAGGCGCCGCAATACTCTCCCGGACGCTGCCTGCCTTCCTCTTTGTGCAAGACTCGCTTGCGAGTTTTGCGCGCCGTGTGCAGCGACGCGAAGCTAGAGCCGGATGGCACCTTCCGCGGCGCACCCATGACGGAGGGAGTCATCTCCGGTCAGGATATAAATCTCCGCAGAGGAGGATAATATGAAGTTTCCGAAATGTGTAATCTTTGATATGGACGGTCTGATTTTCGACAGCGAGCGGGCTCATATGGAAACGAAGCGGGCTGTCATGAAAGGCTACGGCTATGAGCTTTCCGAAGCAACCTACATCCGGACCCTGGGGCTTTCCCGCCAGGATACGGGAGTTCTGATGCGTTCTGTATACGGACCGGATTTTCCGTACGAGGAGGTCGCATACGAAGCCAGAAAGAGGCTGAACGCCATTGCAGCCAGAGACTCGCTGCCGGTGAAGCCGGGGATCCCGGAGCTGCTGGAGCAGCTGCATGAGGACGGCATTCCCGCCTGCGTTGCCTCCTCTTCCCCCCGGCCTACGGTGGACATCTATCTACAGTCTTCCGGGCTGGAAAAGTATTTTGATTTCGTCATTTCCGGAGATGACATCACACATTCCAAGCCGGATCCGGAAATCTTCCTGTGCTGCTGCCGGCATTTCGGGGTACGGCCTGAGGAAGCCCTGGTGCTGGAAGACAGTGAGAACGGAATCCTGGCTGCCGTCAACGGCAGAATTCCGGTCCTCTGCATCCCGGATATGAAGCAGCCTGCTGAAGAGATCGGCAGAAAAACAGCCGCAATATTGCCGGATGCCTTCGCAGCAGCAAGGTGGATCCGTGAAAAGCAATAAGCCAGTGAAGAGAAACAGGAGGAGACATGGGGACAGTCCCTCTGTCCCGCTCTCGGGACAGAGGGACTGTCCCCATGTCTCCCCTGTCTCCTCTGCCTTCCACAAACGAGCGGGAGCAAACCGGCTCTGGCCTGCTCCCGCTCGTCTTATTCTCTTTATTCTGTGAATTTATGCTTCTGCTTTCCAGATGCCGTGCAGATTGCAGCTTTCGTATGCGGCTAAGACTGTTTCACCTTCCGCCAGCGCGAAGACCGCTTCCGGCTTTCCAACGGGATCCAGATCCTTCTTCTGGAAGCCCTGGTTGGTTTCCAGAATGATCCACTCGATATGGTGGGCCTCCAGCATGGGATGCTCTACGGAGCCTACCGTCACCTTTACGATATTCCCTGCCTGTTCAATGACCGGGATGTGCTTTTCCTTCGCAGCGTCCGTGGTCCCGGGGATTACTTCCACCATCGGTTCTCCGCAGCACTTTGTGGGACAGGCAGATTCCTTGAACAAAACAGCCAGTTTCCCGCAGCCTTCACATTTGTAAAACTTCATAGTACCCTCTTTCCTGCAGCCGGATGGCTGCCCTTTTTAAGTTTTGCTGCCATTATTCTGGCAGAACTGATCTTTTTACGTGATACTCCCTCAGAGAGGGAGGCTTCATTTGCCATACCATCTTGCGATGTACTTTTCTTAAGGTGCCAGGCTTAGTTTTCCCAGCGGTCTTCCAACAGCTGGTCGAGGAGACCGGCGAGCTGTTCTTCAGAGGTCACCTGCACAGCATCCATTCCGCAGGCTCTGGATCCTTCTACGTTCTCAGGACGGTCGTCAAAAAACAGGCAGCGGGACGGATCCAGGCTGTACCGCCGGAACAGTTCCTCATAAATCGGCGGATTCGGTTTTATCTCATGAATTTCGTAGGATATCACCTTCCCGTCCAGGAGCTGCATAAAATCCGCCCCTTCGGTGTGAAGGCGGAACATTTCCCTGCCGTAATTGGACAGCAGGTAGATCCGGTACCCTTTCTCTTTCAGCTTCCGGACCTGCTTCCAGATCCCCGTCCGTCCCACATGCATGTATTCCATATGGGAGAAAAACCAGCGGATGGCCTCTTCCATGCCGGGGTCGCCTTCAACGAATTTATCAACAATTTCCTCGAAAGAAATCCGTTCATAATCCAGTTCCATCCAGTACGGACTCATGAAAACCGCCCGGGAGAACCTCTCCTTCTCTTCCGCTGTCAGCCCGTAATCATCCAGCATCGCAGGGATGCGGTAACTCATCAGAACATGACCGACATCAAACACCAGATTGTCGTAAGGTTTCAAAAAGACCTCCTGTTGTTTTCTTCTTTGCAAGGCCCGGGAAACAGTGCCCCCCTCCGTCAAAGAGGGAGGCTATGGGGACTGTCCCCTTGTCCCATCAGTTGTACTTCTGCTCGTATTCCCAGATAAAGTTGATATTGTACATTTCGTATTTATTAAATACGTTTTCATCGAAATCCGATGCGCTGATGGTAGGGTTGTACCAGGACTTCGAGCGGAAATACCCTCCCAGATCAGAGCTCTGGAAAATACGGCCGCGGCGGGCGTAGAACTCGTTCCGCCCCAGGCGAAGGGTTCTGGCATCCAGGCCTACCAGATCGTCATAGGTCAGATAGCGCTTGTTGCCGTCCGGGAAGATATATTCTTCTTCCTCCTGCAGCACCAGTTCGTCCCCTTCCATGATGAACAGTCCGGCATCGTAGGTTTCCAGCAGTGTACCGTCCTTAAAGTTCTTCCCGGCCTTGTTGGTCACGGATACCTGTTCTACCGCCAGCTGAGGTCCGAGTTCCGTATCCAGATCGTCCTCTTCGATGGTAATACGGTCCACATACCGTTTCCCCTTCCGGTCCCGCACCGCGTAAACGCCGCTGCCGGTTTTAGGCTTATAAAGCTCTGCCAGTGCCTGCTCATAGGAGCCGACCCACCGGGCTTCGCCTTCCACGCCGGTATAAATGTCAAAGGTGGTCTCATCGGTAATCAGGATGAGTTCGCGAATCCCGTCCCCGTCCAGATCCGCCAGCGTAAAGTCCGTCGTATCCACTGCATCCCTCATGCTGGCATCCTCCAGAATCTCATAGAAGGAATCTCGGAGTGCCTCCACGTCCTGTTCCGGTTCAATCAGCATCAGAAGCTCTTCCGCCCGGTCGGCGGTTTTCTTTTTCTTGGCAGCCTCCACAGGCCATACGCAGGAGAACAGCATCAGGACAGCCAGGCTGCCCGCTGCCAGACGTAAGCATTTTTTCTTCATAACAATCTCCCTTCCGGCATCCGGATGATGCCCATTTGTCTTTTCCTAAGGTCATTTTCCCTCTTCTCCGGACAAAAGTCAACTGCAATACCGGGATGATCTTTATTAAGAAGCGATGAAAGTATCTGCTGTTTTTATGTTTATATGTTATTGTTTATATCTTCCTTTCTGCTGTACGGCCCATTTATACAGAAGGGAATCGGTACGGCTGCTTCCGGATTGTTCCGGAAGCGGAATATCCAGTATTACATAGCCGCAGGTATTCACGATACGAGTTCCGGAAGGATGCTCTCTTTCACGGGTGAAGTGCCCGTATTCCTGATGTACATGACCATGCAGCATATAGGCCGGATGATACTTATTCATGAGGTCATGAAAGCATTCGAAGCCCCGGTGAGGAAGATCTTCCATGTCGCCGCACCCTTTGGCAGGGGCATGCGTCAGGAGGATATCGAAGCCCCCGGCAGCTGCAAGCCGCAGGCTGGCTTTCCGGACGCGTTTCCTCATCTCCGCCTCTGTATACATCTCCCCTTCCGGTTTGTAGCGCATCGAACCGCCAAGCCCCAGAATGCGCAGGCCGTTGAAATCGAACAGGCGGTCATCCACCGGAATACAGCCCTCCGGCGGCTTCCTGTCATATTTATCGTCGTGATTGCCCCGCACGTACAGCAGCGGACGATTGGTCATGGTTACCAGAAACTCCAGATAGGCCGGGTCCAGATCTCCGCAGGATAGAATCAGGTCCACGCCGGCCACCTTTTCCGGATCATAGTAATCCCAAAGTGATTTTTCTTCACGGTCGCTGACAGCCAGTATCTTCATGAATGTCCTGCCTTTCCCGAGGTCACGCCCATCCCCGCCGGGCCTGCCGTTCCGTAACGGCGCGTCTGCGCCGTCACTGGACACCTTCTTTCGACACTTCGGCTGCCGGATCACTCTCCTTCACGCCGCTGACAGCCACTGCCTCTTTTGCAGTTTCCGTCAATGCTTCGTATTCCGGGATCTTCCCTTCCACATTGTCATTGAGCCAAGCCATGGTAATGATCTCTTCGTAGGAAAGCCTCGGTGCGTCCGCCTTCTTGATCAGGCCGCTCTGGCTGTGCAGTTCTCCGTCAAAAGGATTCAGCGTTTCCGCGATCAGTGCATTCTTCAGAAGCCCCACCAGCTTCCTGGAATAATAAGGCAGTTTTTCCGAAAGAATCACATCAATCACACCGGACAGCATTCCGTACCAGTAGTTCAGAGGCTGTTCCTTCTTCGCCAGGTTTCTGGCCTCCCAGGTGCCGTCCAGCACGCTCTTCACGATCAACTCGTAGTATTTTCCCCAGTTCCATACCGGCATGGCCAGGTTCACGACGCTGCCGTCCTCGTCCATGCGGTAAATGCCATAGGCACGGGACGCCATCTCTGCCGGCTTGCTCATGTCCGGACCGGAAATGATGCGGATCCCCTCCGCCCAGAATTCCTTCTGCCAGTCAGAATCCTTCCGGGTCGACCATTTCAGTACAATCTTCGCAGCCGGGTCAATCAGCGCCGCCCCGATCGCAAACGCGTTGATATTGGCGATGGTCGCGTAAATCGGGTAATCCGCCATATAACCTATACGGTGGTTCTCAGCCATCGCCGCTGCCAGAGCTCCCAGCAGGAACTTGGCTTCATACATACGGGCATAGTAGGAACGCACCGCGCTTCTTGACAGATTGATCGAGCAGTTCAGGAAGCGGATTTTAGGATATTCCACGGCAGCCCGCAGGGTTTTTTCCATCTGCAGCGGTGACGTGGTAAAAATCACATCCGCCTTGTCCTCAGCCGCCTCTTTAACAGCCTGTTCAAAAGCTTCATCCCCCGGCTGCACAACCTTGAACGCAGTTTTCACGACACCCGGGAAAACCTGTTCCAGCTCCTGCCGTCCCAGTTCATGCCCGTAAATCCAGCTGGATTCTTCCGGGACACGGTCGTACAGGAAATATACCCGCAGCGGTTTCCTCTCTGTATAGGCGGGAGAAATTTTCAGCGCTGTCTTCATGCCGCCCGGCAGGCTCTGCGTGATGCTCCCCGCCAGATTACTGACCAGATTGCCGCTTTTTTCCTCTTCTGCAGGTTTTTCCACCAGGGATACCTGTACTTCTCTGGTTTCCGCCACAAATTCCTTCCAGAGCCGGGAGATACGGCTGCGTATCTCCGCCTGCTTACAGGTCATCAGGCTGTCCAGCCGGTACACCATCACATACAGCAGGAAGGCATCTCCTGCGGTGATGCTTAACCGTCCGCCTCCAAGAGCCTGATAATGCTTCAGGAAGGTGTTGTACGCGAACCGCAGGTTCATGATGGCATCTTCCGACCAGGGTTCTTTGAGCGTCATTCCAAGCTCTTCTGCCAGCTTCCTGTAGGATCCCGGCTCCGAGAAGCCGATTTCATAGATCGGCGCGCAGCGGAAAAACTCCAGGAACTCATAATAGACCAGGCTGTCTTTCTCCTGCGTTTTCGGCGGAAGCAGGCGGATGACCTCTGCACTGATCGACGGAGTCCCCAAGTATTTTGCCACAGAAACCCGCTTGTTGCCTTCCTGTACATAGAAGCGGCGCATATATTCATACGCCTTAATCTCTTCCCGGAAGCCCTCTTTCATCTGCGCCAGATACAGATGGCTCCATTTCCCGGCAAACTCCGTTGCCTCTCCAAGCAGCGGCATAAAATTCGATGCGAAGGCATTCTGCCGTCCCTGGGTTCTGGTACCTGCGATCATATCCACAGGAATCTCCATCACGCCCACGCGTTCCTCCGGCAGCGTTCCTTCTTTATCCAGCATGTAGTCCAGTGCCGGAAGGTAGGGGTAATGCCCCGTCTGCACCATCCGGTGATATTCTTTCTCTCCCAGTTTCCTGGCTTTCGTATAATCTTCTACCATATTCAGTCCCCAATCTTTGTTCTCAATCTCTGCTGTCAGTCTTTGTAATTCGCCTTCGCCTTCTGTCCTGGTTTATACTCCGCATATCGTTGCAGCTTTCACATCAGATACACTGTTTTCTATTACTGCAGTTTTCTTATTTATTGTAGCATAAAAAGCACGCAGTTCCAAGCATTCATAAAAATGATTCTCAAAGTTCCAGGCGTTCATAAAATCAATCACAGAGTTTCAGGCAGTAGAAAACAGTTCGCAGAATACCAGACAGTCCCAAAATACCCGGTAATAGTTCGGATGGTACAAAACCAAACGTCATGACGGCACAAAAACAGTTGATATTCTTCTACAGTTCATATAGAATTACTGTAACTATTCGAAATGATGCTTCGGCGAAGAAGCGGTTTACGTACATACAAGGAGGTCAAATGAAGAAGAAAAGAATTATATGTCTGCTGACGGCTCTGGTCACGGCTTTATCCGCTGCCGGCCCCGTCAGCGCAGGCTCCGCCGGAATCGATCCGGCGCAGCTGGAGGAAATGTCTCTGGAGGATCTGCAGAAACTTCAGCTCGAAATCGGGCAGCAGATCAGCAGCCTGGAAGCGGCTGCTGCGGAGGATGCCGGCAATCTGTTCCTGGAAACTGCCGGAGGGACCCTTCTCTATACAGGCTTTCTTCTGAACGATCAGAATTTCAAAACCAGTGGATCAAGCGACTATATCGAAACCCTTTTAGTCCTCTTTGATTATTCCAACAAAGAAGATCAGGAAAAACAGGTCCAGTCGGATTTCCGGATACAGGCTTATCAGTACGGTGTAGAGCTCAGTAAAGCAAGTTCGTGGATCAGTTCGGAAACTCTTCCTGAGGAAGTAAACAATACTTACAAAACTGTTCTTAAAAACGGAACCATCTCAGCCGCGATCCCCTTCGTACCGATAGATAACAGCCCTGTGACAATTGTTGTAACGGCCATGGGTCTGGCGGCACAGGGAGAAAAAGCTTCGATGGAACTGGAATCCTGGAAGGAAGAAGAAGTTCCGGAGACATCCGCCTTCGATGAAAACGAAGCTATGCCGGAAGAAACTGAAGATTCCGAAACGGCAGAGACTGAAGAGGCTGCAGCCGAAGAAACTGAAGAAGACACGGAAGAGGCTGTAACCGAAGAAGCTGAAGCGGAAGACGCTGAAGAGACTGCAGCCGAAGAAGCTGAGGCGGAAAACACGGAAGAGGCTGTGACGGAAGAAACTGAAGCGGAAGCAGCTGATACCAAAGAGGGTGTAACGGAAGAAACCGTTGCAGAAAAAGCCGAAGCGTCTGAAACAAAACCTGTCGGTCCTGACGAAGTCGACGATTTGCTTCAGGGCATCTGGATGCTTCAGACCATTGATAACCTGTTTACCTTTGAAGACGGCGATGTTTCCATTACTACTGCAGGCAATACGATCACCGGCATGTATATGATCAACACGAAAATCAACAGTGTAGATCTGCTTATGAATACATCCATTGGCCTGGTTTCCACCAGCCTGCCGTTCAAGGT
>CACZQT010000270.1 GCA_902783295.1 uncultured Lachnospiraceae bacterium | reverse complement strand
TCCGCCAGCTTCTGCCGGACCATCGGCCCGAACTTGTCTTCGATCCGTCCGTAATATACCTCGTTTCCTGTGGTTACAATCCCGACTTTTTTGTGACGATACGGATGCAGTGCCAGCAGCGGTTCCGGACCGGCTGCTTCCTTTGCTCTCTCCATCTTTTCTTTTTCGATCACCAGAGGGATCACGCGGGTTCCGGCCAGTTTGTCCCCCGCCTTTACCGGAAAATTCCCATGCCTGGTGGCAATCATCATCTCTTCTATGGAATTGACCGCCAGCAGTCTTTCCTCGTCTACCGTAAAAAGGCCGTCGCATTCGGCAATCAGTTCAATCTTTCCCTCTTTCGGTTCTGTGGCCTTCATATACCGGTTCAGGCAAAGGTCGCGAAGAATCGCTGCTGCTTCGTCCTCATGATATTTTGTATCATCCTTCTCCCAGACATACAGCCGGTCTTTTCCGATCGACAGCAGCACCGGAATGTCTTCTTCCGTCACGATATGTCCCTTCCGGAATATCGCGTCCTTGACTTTTCCCGGAATAATCTGTGTCATATCGTGACACAGGACATGGCCAACTGCTTCTGTGGTTGCTATAAGCTTCATTTGTTTTTATTCCTTTCAAAAAAGGGTAAAACCGGTTATTCTCCATCAGATATAACCGATTCTACCCTTTTTTGGGAGCACCGTCAAGCCGCGTCTGCTTAAAACCGCACTCCCTGATTACAACACCGAAAGAATCTCAACCGTTTTTTCTAAAGCAAAAACCCCCGCAGCTGCGGGGGTCTTGTAACTCTGAATAAACATTCAGCAATGATCTATCAATCCAGGATCGTATTCTCGGTATCCTTGTCGAAGAAGTGCGCTTTGTTCATATCCAGAACGAACTTCGCGGTATCGCCGGTACGGGTCGTGGTATCCGGATTCACGCGGGCCGTAAAGTTGGTATTGTCAACATCGAAGTACAGGAATACTTCAGCACCCAGAAGTTCATATACACGGATGGTGGAGGACAGTGTGCGGTCCTTGGTTTCTCCGGCATAGCCTTCTACTTCGTAAATGTCTTCCGGACGAATACCCAGGGTAACGGTCTTGCCGACATAACCCTTAGCCTTCAGTTCCTTCGCCTGTACATCCGTCACACGGATCTTGTTGCCGGCAAAGTTTGCAAACAGGGCGCCGCCTTCTTCCTTCAGCTGGGCTTCGATGAAGTTCATCTGAGGGGAGCCGATGAAGCCGGCAACGAACAGGTTGGCGGGATGGTTGTACAGATTCTGAGGAGTATCTACCTGCTGTACGATACCGTCCTTCATAACAACGATACGGGTACCCAGCGTCATAGCCTCGGTCTGGTCATGGGTAACATAGATGATGGTGGTGCCCAGTCTCTGATGCAGCTTGGAGATCTCAATACGCATCTGCACACGCAGCTTCGCATCCAGGTTGGACAGCGGTTCGTCCATCAGGAAGATCTTGGGGTTACGTACGATGGCACGGCCCATGGCAACACGCTGTCTCTGACCACCGGAAAGAGCACGGGGTTTGCGGTCCAGCAGATGTTCGATATCCAGGATGCGGGCTGCTTCATGAACCTGCTTGTCGATCTGATCCTTCGGAACCTTACGCAGCTTCAGGCCGAATGCCATGTTGTCGTATACGGTCATATGAGGATACAGAGCGTAGCTCTGGAATACCATGGCGATATCACGGTTCTTGGGCTCTACGTCGTTCATTCTCTCGCCGCCGATCAGCAGATCGCCGCCGGAGATTTCTTCCAGACCAGCTACCATACGAAGGGTGGTGGACTTACCGCAGCCGGAAGGACCTACAAAGATGATGAATTCCTTATCTTCGATTTCCAGGTTGAAATCCTTTACCGCATGGAAACCATTGTCATAGATTTTCTCAATGTGACGAAGGGATACGCTTGCCATTCCATTTTCCTCCTGAGGATTTTTATGCTTTTTATGCTTCATGCCGGCTTTCTGTCCGGCGTTCTTTCACGTTGATCATTGTACTAAAAGCGTCCGTAAAAATCCATTCGTCAAACCTGCCAAAGATATCACAGCTTTTTTGTGCAGGTTTACCGCTTCCAGTATGTATGGTAATTTTCCTTATCTACCCTGGCCAGCGGAATCATCTTTCTTCCGTCCGCTTCAAACAGCAGCTCCCCGCCTGTTCTTCGGATAACGTCCTTTTTCGGAAGTGTCCGGAATTCCTTATCGTCTGAAAGCTCTGCCAGAATGTAAGGACCATAGGCCAGATTTGCAAAGCTGTTATCGGAACTGTTATCGAGTTCCCGGATTCCCATAGGAAGCTGTACCGATACTGCATCTCCCGCAGCCAGTCCGGCCGGAAGTTCCAGGTATCCCTTATGCCATCTGACAGCGAAAAGGGAAGCCTCTTTGCCGGCGGCGGAATCGCTGCCCGTGCCTCCGCCGCAGCCACATTCACAGACCGGGATTCTGCTGCCGTTCAGTGATACAGTGCAGCCGTCCTTCGCCCAGGCCGGAATATGCAGCCTCAGTTTCTTTTCAAGCGTGCGGCCGGTCCGCACTGTCAGCAGACCTTCTTCCGATACCTCCACATCCAGGTCATACTCTCCGGACAGACGGGAAGGTACCGGCAGATTCACATAAACCGCTTCATCATCCTGTGCGTATATATGCTCCATAAAGCGGTACCGGCTTTCCATCCCCGTCCCGTGGCAGCAGGTGTTTTCCACTGTGGAATATGTCTTCTGCCCGCCGGGTCCCAGCGGGAGAAAATAGGTGGTGCCTCCGTCTGCCGTATGCGAACAGGAAGTCAGGATATGGTTCAGCAGGGTGTTCTCATAGTAATCCATCCGGCCGCCTTCCGGATCGTACGCAAACAGCTGGCCGGTCAGGCGGAGCAGGTTATAGCTGGCGCAGCTTTCCGCCGCTTTATCCGTCAGGAACCGTGTAGTGGAATTCGGGGCGTGAAACATTTCCGTTTCTCCGACGCCGCCTACACAATATGCGTGTCTCTTTGTTGCGATATCCCAGAAATGGACGCCGATCTTCCACCAGGTCTGTTCGCCGGTGGCTGCGTACATCTCCATAGCCCCTATGATCTGGGGAATATGCTGGTTGGCGT
>CACZQT010000269.1 GCA_902783295.1 uncultured Lachnospiraceae bacterium | reverse complement strand
CTGAGGCTTGTGCCGGGCGGAACGCATTCGGAAGCCAGCTGGGAGAAGCAGATCCCGTTCTTCCTGGGGCATCTGGGACTGTTGGGAGAATGAAAGAGAAAGAACGGCGTTTTTTCATCTGAGCCTGTGAATACCATGGGGGGACATTCTGTATGTACTATGGGGGCAGGAACGCCGGGAAAGAGGAGAATATGCAGATCAATTACTACAAAGAGTACAGCCCGTCTCTGGGCAGGGATATGGAGTTTAAGTCCTATGGCTGGGCCGGAAAGCCGATTCTCTACATTCCGTGCCAGGACGGCCGGTTTTACGATTTCGAGAATTTCGGAATGGACAATGTACTGGCGGGAAGGATCGAAGCCGGGCAGGTGCAGGTTTTTTCGGTGGATACCATCGACAAGGAAACCTGGTCAAACCTGGGAGGGGATGCCCGCTGGCGTCTGGAACGGCAGGAGCAGTGGTTCCATTATGTTACGGATGAACTGGTTCCGAGAATCCATGAAATCAATGACCGCCGTGGTGTCTGGAATGCCGGTCCCGGCATCATGACATTCGGCTGCAGCATGGGTGCGCAGCATGCCGCGAATTTCTTCTTCCGGCGTCCGGACCTGTTCGACCGGAACTTGTCTCTGAGCGGCCTGTACGATACCAGATATTCCTTCGGGGATTATTCGGATGATCTGACCTTCGCCAATTCTCCGATCGCTTTCCTCGACGCCATGCCGGAAGACCATCCCTGGATGGAACGTTATCGCTGGAATAAATGCGTTATCTGCGTAGGCCAGGGTGCGTGGGAGGATGAAATGCTGGATGGAACCCGCCGCCTGAATGAAGTGGTGCGGCGCCGCAACATCCCGGTCTGGGTAGACTTCTGGGGCTATGATGTCAACCATGACTGGCCCTGGTGGTACAAGCAGGCGGAATATTTCCTGCCTTTCCTGCTGGATGAGCGGTAAAAGTTCATCCGTAAAAAACTGCTGCAGCAGGCAAACAAAAACGTGCCGGAAGGCGGAACTTCTGTCACATAATACATACAGGCATGAAAACATGCCGGAAAGAGGAGACGTATGAATTTTATATTCCTTTCCCCCAACTTTCCTTCGAATTACTGGCATTTCTGCCAGGAACTGAAGAAGAACGGCGCAACGGTGCTTGGCATCGGCGACTGCCCGTACGATGATCTGGACCGGAATCTGCGTCTGTCCATGAATGAGTATTACAAGGTGAATTCACTGGAAAACTACGATGAGGTTTTCCGCGCAGTAGCCTTCTTTACTTTTAAATACGGAAAGATCGACTGGCTCGAGAGCAATAATGAGTACTGGCTCGAGCGCGACGCCGCCCTGCGGACCGAATTCCACATCACTACCGGTTTCCAGGTGGAGGACATGCACAAGGTCAAGTACAAGTCCGCCATGAAGGAATACTACGCCAAGGCCGGGATTCCTGCAGCCCGCTGGCATATCGTGGATACTCCTGAAGCGACGAAAAAATTTATCAAATCCGTCGGCGGGTATCCGGTCATCGTCAAGCCGGATAACGGCGTTGGCGCCGGGGATACTCATAAGATCAAGAGTGAAGAGCAGCTGGATGCCTTCTTTGCAGAGAAGCACGAAGAGCCCTATATCTGTGAAGAGATGGTAAAGGGCGTGGTCTGCTCCTTCGATGCTATCATCAACAGCAAGGGGGAACCGATTTTTGAAACCGGCAATGTCTCCCCTGTCAGCATCATGGATATCGTGAATGAAGCCGGCAACAGCTTCTTCTACATGGTGAAGAACCTGGCGGATGACGTGCGGGACGCCGGGCACCGGGTGGTGAAAGCGTTCGGTGTGAAGAGCCGTTTCGTGCACCTGGAATTCTTCCGCCTGACGGAAGACATGAAGAGCCTCGGAAAAGCCGGTACCATTGTAGGCCTGGAAGTGAACATGCGGCCTTCCGGCGGTGTAAGCCCGGATATGTACAATTTCGCCAACAGCACGGATGCCTATAAGATCTGGGCGGATATGGTCTGCTTCGACGCTTCGGATTACGGCAAGGGCGGACAGCATTATTACTGTGGCTTTGCGGGACGCAGGGCCGGCCGGAATTTTGTTCTGAGCAACGAAGAGGCACAGGCAAAGTATGCGGATAAGCTGGTCATGGTCGGCCCCGTACAGGAAGCCCTTTCCTCCGCCATGGGCAACTATATGTTCATGGGACGGTTTGATACCGAAGAAGAAATGTTTGCCTTCGTGAAAGATGTCTTTGCCGAAAAACAGTAAGTGCGGGCAGGAGGAAAGAGAAATGTGTGATACCTGTACAAAGAAACCTTATTATATAACAACCGCGATTGCCTATACATCCGGCAAACCGCATATCGGAAACACGTACGAGATCATTCTGGCGGATGCCATTGCCCGCTACAAGAGGGCAGAGGGCTATGATGTCCACTTCCAGACCGGAAGTGACGAACACGGCCAGAAGATCGAATCGCGCGCGGCCCGCGCCGGCATGACGCCGAAGGAGTTCGTGGACAAAAACGCGGGAGAAATCAAGCGGCTCTGGGACCTGGTAAATACTTCCTACGACCGCTTTATCCGCACCACGGATGCGGATCACGAGCTGCAGATCCAGAAAATCTTCAAAAAGCTTTATGAAAAAGGCGACATCTACAAGGGATATTACGAAGGACTGTACTGCACGGAGTGCGAAGCGTTCTACACCCCTTCCCAGGTAGAAAAGAACGAGCAGGGGGACACGGTCTGCCCCGTCTGCGGCAGCAAGGTGCATCCGGCCAAAGAAGAAGCATACTTCTTCAGAATGAAGAAATATGCCGACCGGCTGATCGAGCATATCAATACGCACCCGGAGTTCATCCAGCCGGTATCCCGGAAAAACGAGATGATGAATAACTTCCTGCTGCCGGGCCTGCAGGACCTCTGTGTATCCCGTACTTCCTTCAAATGGGGGATCCCGGTAGATTTTGATCCGGACCATGTGGTTTACGTATGGCTGGATGCCCTGAGCAACTATATTACCGGTCTGGGCTATGATGCGGATGGCAATCACGGCGATCTGTACAAAAAGTACTGGCCGGCAGATCTGCACCTTATCGGAAAGGATATTATCCGTTTCCATACCATTTACTGGCCGATTTTCCTGATGGCGCTGGAGGAGCCGCTGCCGAAGCAGGTTTTCGGCCATCCCTGGCTGCTGCAGGGCGGCGAGAAGATGAGCAAGACCAAGGGCAACGTAATCTATGCCGACGATCTGGTGGATATTTTCGGCGTAGATGCGGTGCGTTATTTTGTGCTTCACGAAATGCCTTATGAGAATGACGGCGTAATCACCTGGGAACTGATGGTGGAGCGCGTGAATTCCGACCTGGCCAATACCCTCGGCAACCTGGTGAACCGCACCATTGCGATGAGCAACAAGTATTTCGGCGGGACAGTGGAAGACCGGAAGGTCACGGAACCGGTAGATGACGATCTGAAGGCTGTACTCACCGGTACCTTTGCCAAAGTGGAAGAGAAGATGACCGATCTGCGGGCAGCGGATGCTCTTACGGATATCTTTACGGCTTTCAAGCGCCTGAACAAGTACATTGACGAGACGGAGCCTTGGGTGCTGGCGAAATCAGAGGATAAGAAGGACCGCCTGGCGACTGTGCTTTACAACCTGACGGAAGGCATTATGATGGGAGCTTCCCTGCTGGCGCCGTTCATGCCGGAAACCGGGGAGAAGATCTCCGCCATGCTGAATACACCGCTGCGTGGGTTTGATACTCTGTCTGAATTTGGGCTGACCCCGAACGGCACAAAGGTAACGGAAAAGCCGGAGATCCTTTTTGCCCGTCTGGACAAGGATGCTGTCATGGAAAAAGTGGCCGTGATCATGCAGAAACAGCGTGAACTGGCTGCAGCCGAAGCGGCAGCGGACGGAGAAAAGCCTGCGGCCGGGAAGCCTGCGGAAGAAGTGAAAGCCGGAGCCGGGAAGGATACCGGAGTGGAAGAAAAAACGGCAGAGGACAACGGTGTGGATGTAGAAGCCAAACCGGAAATCACTTATGACGATTTCGCGAAGCTGCAGTTCCGGGTCGGCGAAGTCGTAGCCTGCGAGGAAGTGAAGAAATCCCGCAAGCTCCTGCTCTTCACCGTAAAGATCGGTTCTGAGACAAGACAGATTGTTTCCGGCATCAAATCTGCCTATAAGCCGGAGGATGTGATCGGAAAGAAGGTTATGGTACTGACCAACCTGAAGCCGGCAAAGCTCGCCGGGATTATGTCGGAAGGCATGCTGCTTTCCGCCGAAGGCCCGGATGGAACGCTGGCTCTGATGACGCCCGACAAAGATATGCCGGCCGGGTCCCCGGTGGAATGATTTGCGGCAGCTGCAGGGAGAATCAAAATGAAAATCGGATTTGACAACCAGAAATACATAGAGACCCAGTCCGAGCATATCCGGGAGAGAATCGGCCAGTTCGGCGGCAAGCTCTACCTGGAGTTCGGCGGCAAGCTCTATGACGACCATCATGCCTCCCGGGTACTCCCGGGTTTCGAACCGGACAGCAAGCTGCGGATGCTGATGCAGCTGGCAAACCAGGCGGAAATCGTCATTGTTATTTCTGCCGATGACATCGAGAAGAACAAGGTACGGGGTGATCTGGGGATTACCTACGACAACGACCTGCTGCGCCTCAAAAAGGTATTTGAAGAAAGAGGGCTGATGGTAGGGAGTGTATGCATTACCCACTATGCCGGCCAGTACAGCGCCCAGATGTTCCAGAGCCGTCTGGAAAAGATGGGAGTGAAGGTTTACCGTCACTATCTGATTCCGGGGTATCCGAACAATGTGCCGCTGATCGTCAGCGATGAAGGTTACGGCCGGAATGATTTTATCGAAACCAGCCGTCCGCTGGTGGTGGTGACGGCACCGGGGCCCGGCAGCGGGAAAATGGCAACCTGCCTGTCCCAGCTGTATCATGAACATAAGAGAGGGGTACGGGCCGGGTACGCGAAGTTCGAAACCTTCCCGATCTGGAACCTGCCCCTGAACCATCCGATCAATCTCGCCTATGAGGCTGCAACGGCGGACCTGAATGATGTCAATATGATTGATCCCTTCCACCTGGAAGCCTATGGGCAGACCACGGTGAACTATAACCGCGATGTGGAGATTTTCCCGGTACTGAAGACCATTTTTGAAGGGATTTTCGGAGAAAGCCCCTATCAGTCTCCGACAGACATGGGGGTGAACATGATCAGGCACTGTATCATTGATGATGAAGTATGCCGTGAAGCTTCCCGGCAGGAAATCATCCGCCGCTATTACCAGACCCTGGTCAAGATTGCGAGAGGCCGGGCTTCGGAAGACGAAGCGCATAAGATCGAACTTCTGATGAATAAAGCCGGTGTGAAGAAGACTGACCGGCCGGTGGTGCCGGCTGCCTATGCCCGGGAAGAAGAGACCGGGACGGAAGCCGCTGCCATGGAACTGCCGGACGGAACGATCATTACCGGAAAAACATCCGATCTGCTTGGCGCCTGTTCCGCACTTCTGATTAAAGCCCTGAAATACCTGGCAGGCATCGACAGACAGGTGAAACTCATTACACCCGGCGTGATCGATCCCATCCAGAAACTGAAAGTCAAATATCTGGGGAGCCGGAATCCCCGTCTGCATATGGAAGAGGTGCTGATTGCCCTTTCTGCCAGCTCTACTACCAACGGAATGGCAGATTATGCTCTCCAGCAGCTTCCGAAACTGAGAGGCGCACAGGTACATACCACGGTGATGCTCAGCGAAACGGATGAGCGCACCTTCCAGCGCCTGGGAGTTATGCTGACAGAGGAACCGAGGTAGATTTCCGGAGGCAGAGGAGACGCGGGGACAGTCTCCTTGTCCATTCAGGACAAGGGGACTGTCCCCGTGTCTCCCTTGCTGCACCCATGGATGTAAAAACATGAATACAGACGAAAAATACATGAGGGCAGCTCTGAAGCAGGCGGAAAAAGCAGCTCAGTGCGGCGAGGTCCCGATCGGCTGCGTAATCGTTTGCGGCGGAAAAATCGTAGGGCGCGGATATAACCGGCGCAATACAAAACATACTACTCTGGCACATGCCGAGCTGATTGCCATAGACAAAGCGAGCCGGAAACTGGGGGACTGGCGGCTGGAAGGCTGTACGATGTATGTTACCCTGGAACCCTGCCAGATGTGCGCCGGGGCTATCGTCCAGTCCCGCATTGACCGGGTTGTGATAGGTACCATGAATCCGAAGGCGGGCTGTGCCGGTTCTATTCTGAATATCCTGCAAATGCCGGAGTTTAATCATCAGGTGGAAATGGAAACAGGAGTGCTTGCAGAGGAATGCAGCAGTGCTCTGAAATGCTTTTTTATCGATCTGCGGGAGCGGAACCGGCGGGAAAAGGCTGAAAAACAAAGGCTGGATGAAGGGAAAATGCTGATAAAAACAGTCTGAAATGTCTGCGGTTTGATTTTTGATATGTTGAATTTGGCGGAATAGTCCTAGTTTTTGGCGCATGAGTACATAGACGAAAAAGAGAAGACTTGATATATTTTTTATAACGGTTGAAGAACCGTATATGAAATCGTTTTACCGTTTTAATTTTTGATAAGCAGATGGCTTGCCCATCTGTACCTTTCTTCTCCTTAAAAAAGGCGATACCCATCCCCAGGGTATCGCCGATTTTCGTTTTACGGATACTCCTGCAAACGACTGTGAAAGAACGCTTTCAGTCTTGATTTCTTTCGCGGTGTCTGCTAGGCTGAAGGGGAATGGGGAGGCATCATGAAAGGGAAAGTATTATTTAAAAGAAAAAAAGCCCCCAGAGAGGAGCGGATCTATCTGCCGACTGTGAGGGTAGATCCGGAAACAGGACTCTCCAGAGAGCAGGTGGCAGAACGGACTGCGGCCGGGTTCACCAATGTACCGGTGAAGTCGGAAACCCGTTCTGTCCGGGAGATCATCCGCAGGAATACACTGACCTATTTCAACATGATTTTTGTTTTTCTGGCCGTACTGCTGGTCCTGGTCAGATCCTATCGCGACATGCTTTTCATGGGTGTAATCATCTGCAATACCATGATCGGTATTGTGCAGGAACTGCGCTCAAAAGCGGTGCTGGACGAACTGAAAATCATGAGCGCACCGCGCTGCCGGGTCATCCGGGCCGGACAGAAAGAAGAAGTCCTTACAGAAGAACTGGTGCTGGACGACATTATTGAGCTTGCCGCAGGAAACCAGATCCCTGCCGACGCAGTGGTCGTATCCGGGAGCGTACGGGTGAATGAATCGCTGCTGACCGGTGAAGCGGATGAAATAACCAGAGCGCAGGGCCAGACGCTGCTTTCAGGCAGCTTTGTGGTATCCGGCAGCTGCCGGGCCATGCTGACTGCGGTTGGGGAGGACTCTTATATTTCAAAGCTGACGCTGACGGCGACAGCCATGAAAGGCGGCGAACGGTCAGAAATGATCAAGGCGCTGGACAGGCTGGTCAAAATGGTGGGAATCATCATCATTCCGCTGGGAATATTGCTCTTTTATCAGCAGTTCTATGTCCGTCAGGTGGGATTCCGTGACAGCGTAACCAATATGGTAGCCGGCGTGATCGGTATGATACCGGAAGGGCTGTATCTGACGGCCAGCGTGGCTCTGGCGGTTTCCGCCATGCGCCTGGCCCGGAAAAAGGTCCTGATTCACGAGATGAAAAGCATGGAGACTCTGGCACGTGTCACCGTTATGTGCGTGGATAAAACCGGTACGATTACGGAAGACCATATGGAAGTGAAAGGCTTCCTGACAGGGCTGAATCTGGGGGCTGCACCGGAGCCGGAAAAGAACAGCAGCCAGATTACGGATGTGCTGCAGAGAGGAAAACGTCAGCTCACCGCCATGCTGAATCAGAGCGGGAGTGCCGTCACCGTGGACCGGGGTGAGGGCGATTTTCAGGATGTGATCCCCCTGCGGGGAGAAGCCTTGAAGAGAACAGCCGAAAACAGTACCGGAAGCCAGGCTGTCCGGGAACTGCTTTCAGATATTGTGCAGGGAATGCCCCGGGATAATGAAACCATGCGTGCCCTGCAGGCGTATTTTACACAGGGAAAAGGGGAGAAGCCGTCCAGGGTATTTCCGTTTTCTTCCCGTACCAAGTATTCCGGAGCTGTGCTCGGAGGTGTATCCTATGTGCTGGGGGCGCCGGAATATCTCCTTGGGGATGATTACGAACTGTATCAGGAGTTTATTGAAAGCCATGGGGAAAACGGATACCGGGTTCTGGCTTTCGGCTCTTATTCCGGAGAGCTGGACGGACAGCCTCTGGATCATCCGGTACGCCTGATGGGAACGATTCTGCTGGCAAACCGGGTCAGGGACGGCGCTGCGGCGACATTCCGCTATTTCGCGGAAAGGGATGTCGCAATCAAGGTGATTTCCGGAGATAACCCGGTGAGTGTTTCCGCTATCGCGAAAGAAGCCGGTATTGCCGGCGCGGAATCTTTCGTGGATGCCAGAAACCTGAAAACACCTGCTGCTGTCGAAGAGGCCATGCAGAAATATACCGTGTTCGGCCGGGTGACGCCGGAACAGAAGCGGCAGTTCATAAAAGCCCTGCAGAAAGCCGGCGAGATTGTGGCGATGACCGGGGATGGCGTCAACGATGTGCTGGCTCTGAAGGATGCAGACTGCTCTATTGCCATGGCTTCCGGAAGTGAAGCCGCTTCCCAGGTGGCACAGCTGGTACTGCTGGACTCCGATTTTTCCAAGATGCCGGATGTCGTGCTGGAAGGAAGACGGGTAGTCAATAATATTGAACGAACCGCCAGTCTGTTCCTGGTCAAGAATATATTCTCGCTGCTTCTGTCGGTTTTCTCCGTCGTTCTGATGATCGACTATCCGCTGGAAGCTGCGCAGCTGTCTCTGATCAGTCTGTTTACCATTGGAGCTCCGGCGTTTCTGCTCTCCCAGGAGCCGAACAAAGACCCGATTCGCGGTCATTTCCTGACCAATGTGCTGCTGCAGGCTTTGCCTGCCGGGCTGACAGATTTTGCGGTTGTATTGAGCCTGGTACTGTTTTGCCGGGAATTCAATGTGGACCATCAGAGTCTGTCCACGGCGTGCACGCTTCTGGTTTCTCTGGTCGGCTTTATGATTATGTACCGCATTATGCGTCCTATGACGAAGATCCACTGGGCGATCTGGGGTACTATGCTTGCCGGACTTATTTTCTGCCTTTTCAACTTTCGCTGGTTTTATTCCATTGAGGGAATGACACGCCAGGTAGCTCTGCTGATGATTGTTTTCGGCATTATTGCCGAACCGATGATGCGCTATCTGGGCATGCTTGCAGAGTGGGGACGCAGGAAAATG
>CACZQT010000268.1 GCA_902783295.1 uncultured Lachnospiraceae bacterium | reverse complement strand
TCCACAAAGGGAAGGATATCCTCTTCTGAAAGCTTTCGCAGGCTGCTGTGAGGATTGGTCAGGAAATGTCTTTCTCCCTCCCCGTCCACCAGTACAATATTGATGCCGGTTTCCAGTCCCTGCCTCTTCCCGATATGCTCTGTCCGGATTCCGTTTTCCTGTGCGTAGGACAGGATCCGCCTTCCGGCTTCATCCTCCCCGACCAGGGAAACCAGTTCTACGTCCTCTCCCAGACGGGAGAGGACAGCAGCTTCATTGAGAGCGTCTCCGCCAAAGGAGAGGAGGGTGAAGTTCATGGGGCAGGAAGCGGTCTGAAAGACAGCCGGATCCGCCGGGCCGGCCAGGATATCGAGAATAGCGGCGCCGATAACGGTAATTTTATTTTTCATCTGTATTTTCCTGCAGTCCGTCTGTTTTCCACAGGCGCAGCAATGTTCATTCTGTGATTCAGATCACCGGGGCGATCCTGAATCTTTTTCCGTTTTATGTTTCTGTGTTTCTGTTCGCCGGACGTCTGTCAATCCAGGATGTTCAGGAAGAAATGATTTCCCAGGATATCCTCGGTTTCCAGAGTAGCGCGATCTACGGTATACCAGTCCCAGGTTGCCGCATGACCGGATCCCGGTGCATCCTGAACCTCTTCGTACAGATGCAGCAGTACGGTACTTTCCTCTTCTTCACTTTCCGATTCGATAATCTCCGGAGATTCTCCGCCATGATGCGTTTCGTAGTAAAGACGGGCCAGAGCGATCAGGTCGTTGTCTTCGTAATACGGATCTGCATAGAAGACCTTTTCGTTTCCATCTCCTTCATCAAAGACCAGAAAACTGCCGTCCCCGGCAAAGGCCAGGCTCATATAGGTATGATCTTCTCCGGTACCTCCCACAAAAAACCAGGTCTCTTCTTCCTGGAGCCAGGCCATGCGGGGGCCTTCCAGGCTTTCTCCTGTTTCATCCAGGCGGATGACAAAGAAACTTCCTGTTACCGGTTCTTCCGCCAGGACGAAGTGAAAATCAGCGTCCTCTCCGGTGTAGCGGACAGCGCGGAGCCGCATTTCTTCCGTTTCATCCTCTGTTTCAAAGATCATGGGATCGTCCTGGCCGTCGTCATCAGAACCGTCCCAATCGTATTCGTCAGAACCATCCCAGCCGTCTTCTCCTTCAAAAACAGGATTTTCAAACCAGTCCGGCCCGTAATAGGCCATATAGGCGGATTCCAGAATCCGGGTTTCCCAGTCGTCAAACTGTTCAACGCCCGGATAATTCCAGGTTTCTCCGTTTTCATCGATCACACGGATCAGGATGTCTTCCAGGAAATAGAAGCGGTGTTCTTCCCTGCCTTTAAAAAGAAAGGCAAACGCCAGGCGGCCGTGATGATAGTAGTACTCCTGCTCGTATTCCCAGCCGTTGTCTTCGGGACTGACGCTATAGGAAGTATCCCATTCTCCGGGATTGTAATACCAGGAACGGATTTCGCGCACAGCTTCCTCTATGTTTTCTTCGGAGAGGAAGGTATAGACATCATCTATAGCACAAACCGGGGATGACGGGATGAGCGCTGCCAGCAGAAGTGCTGCGGCAAGGAAAATGGCGGCGGTCTGAGCCGGGAACAGGAAGCAGCGGTTTTCAGGTTTTTTTTGATGCTTGTTTTTCATGAGGAGCCTCCTCCTTTCATTATTATCATAATAGAAAAAGAAAGAAAGTACTACAGAAATTTTCTCTAAACGTGAAAATGTGGTATACTGAGAAAAATACTGATTTGACCGGTATTTCCTTAAAAACAGCAGAGGTGTCAGAGATGTCAGAGATGGAGAATGAGATGATTGAAATGAAGATATGGAGAAAAATGGGAAGAATTTCCGAAAAAGCTGTACTGGCAGTCATCTGCTGTCTTTCGGGCATTGCTGTTATCCCTCAGACTGCATCAGCAGGCGGGATTACCATTACAGACTTTTATGAGGCGGAAGACGCCGAAAAAGTCGAAGAAAATGAAGATAGTCTTGCGGAGCGGCTGGCGGGAAGATATTTCTGCCCGGCAGAAAATGGATGGGCAGGGGATTCGCCGGAGCCGGAGGAAGCGGATATAAAAGAATATTATGTCCTGGACATCCGGGACATTTTCGGAAACCTGTATGCAGAAATGGGAATCGAGATGCTGACGGAGGAAACCGGGGAGGATATTCCTTTTGATCCCTATTCTTTCTGGGCGATGGAAATAATTCCCGGAGAGGCTGAAAGTCTGCAGAGGACGGATCTGGAGGAAGTGGAGGCCGGGGTCCTGATTTTTACGGTGATGTCCGGCAGCGGCAAATACTGGCGCTCGCCGCAGGAGTGTCTGCTGAGGCTGACAGAGGACGGCCTGGATTTTATTTCCATGGAGGAAGGAGAACCGCTGCCGGGAACAGCGGACAGCCGGCTGCATTTTCAGAGAACGGCTTCTTCCGGTCAGGAGGCGTTTCCGACAGAGTGGCAGGAAGCGCTTTCCGGAATGCAGGAGCCGTATCTGAGGGGTGAGACAGCGCAGAAAAATCAGGGAGCTGTTTCAGAACAGAAACCTGAAGTGCAAAATATGCTGGCCGGTCTCTGGAAGGAAGCCGGCAGCGATACGCCTTATTTTCTGGAGTTTGAAGGCGGCAGCCCGGAAAACCCGGGGCATTTTCTCCTGTACCGGAAATGCCCCGGCATGAAGGCAGAGCTGGGAGAAGGTCTGTTCCTGGCGTCTGCGGAAGGGGACGGCGGAACAGAAGGACAGCCGGCTGCTTCGGGGATGGTTTCCGTCATATATACAATGCTGGGCTGCGGAGGAATGCCCTGGAACTGGAGCCAGAGCTTTGTCCTCACGGAAGACGGCAGGCTGGTATTGCAGGGACAGTCCGGCGGAGTGGAAGCTGCTGTAGACGGAAGTCCGTTTTTCCGGGAGGAAGATACGGTTTTTGAACGGGTAGAAGAGCGGGAAGTACCTCTGACGGCTCTGGCAGAGGCGGATGATGTGGCAGCGATCCGGGGAGAGCTTTTGGCGGAAACCGGAAGCGGAACAAGAAAAGTGATCCCGCAGTTTGTGGCAGCGGAGGATGTGGAAAATAACGGAGGTCATTTTGTACGGATCGGAAATCTGGTCTTTTTCCGGGAATACGGAGAAGGCATGCACGGACTGACGGCCCTGTGGGGTGATTTCCTGACGGATCCTCAGTTATGCCGGGGTTCGAAGATCTGCTGGCTGGATCTGAGGACCGGGGAAACCGGCACTGCTTTTGAAGACGGGGGCTATGGTCCGCTATATTACCTGGACGGACAGTTTTACTCCCCTGTATTTTCGGAAGAAGGATTTGGAGACGGATACAGTACCCAGATGATCTGGCGCTGCTGGCCGGACGGAAGCGGCCGGGAAATTGCTTCGACAGGAGCCTATTCGCGGATCGAGGATGTTTCCCGGAGCAGCAGATATCTGTGTATCCGGCAGTATGATACAAGCCAGTGTTATCTTCTGGACGGGTCCGCTTATTACCTTCAGCTGTATGAACAGAAAGAAGATGAATCACTGCTGTATGCCGGCTTTGCCGGGGACAGCCTGATCCTGGTTTCTCACAGGGATAACGGGGAGGAAATTGTGATCAGGGAGCTGTGCCCGGATACGGGGGAAGAAATTCTTCTGGGAGTATTTTCAGAAACGGAAGAGCAGACGTATGGCTGGCCGGAAGTAAAGCAGCTCCTCCGGGAAAACGGGGACATTTATCTGGGGCTGGCGTGGTATCAGGGAACCGGTCATTTTCTGAGCGATTATGCTGCCTTCATGATGACAGACCGGCAGGAAGAAAGCATCCGGACTATCCTCTCCGGTCTGCCGGGGGGACAGGAAGGATCCATCCCTGTGATGAATATCCTGAAGAACGGGGAAGTGTCTTTTGCAATCAACCACGCAGCCGGAGACATCTACCTTTCTGAGGAAGAAAGCGGCAGCCTGCTGATGAACGGTGACCCTTATGGCGTGACAGTCCTGGTCCCGGATTTTGTGGAAACCGCTTATTATGAGGCAGAAGAAGGAGAGACTGTCCGTTTTCTGCAGACGGCGGAATATGTGGACGGAGCGGCTTATGTAATTACGGCAGAGGCGGTCCGTTCTCCGGAGGATGACATCGGCTGGCGGTGGGCGTATGCGCTGAAACGTCTGATCTGGCAGCGGATCCCGGTGGAAAACACCGAACCACGGGAGGAAGGCGGATACCCGGTGGAGACACTGAGGGATTTTCCGCTGTTTCTGAACTGAAAAGTCGACAGCAGATTACAGAGGTACACAAAGGAAGGTGCTTCGCACTGTGCGCGCCGCGGCAAGAACACTGAGGCAATAAAGCCGGCAGAGTTCCTGAAATAATCTGAAAGGATGAGGGTAAAAAATGTTTGGAAGAAAAAAGAAAGTACGCCTGGAATATGACCATCAGACACAGAAACCCATACTGCACAAAAGCATCTGCACCGGGGAGACCACAGCCGGATTCAAGGACCTCCGGACAGGGAATTATCATGACGTCATGCTGATCCGCAATGACAGGGAACTGGAGGAATTCATGGAAATGTACGGGCTGACGGAGACGCCGGAAACAGAGTACTGATC
>CACZQT010000267.1 GCA_902783295.1 uncultured Lachnospiraceae bacterium | reverse complement strand
TTTTTCCGGAAGCGGCTGCAGAGGATCAGTACAATAATCCCGCCGGTACCGTAGATCGGCAGCCACGGCCCATGCAGTGTCCCGCGGTTGGCAAACTGCCCTGTCTGCATAAAATGCAGGGCAACCTCCCAGCTCCATCCGACGAAGCAGAAGAAAATAAACAGGAGGAAAAGGGACCAGACAGTATAATTCCTGACGAACGAAAACTGTTCCGGCCGGGATTCATTCCGGTTTTTCCATAAAGGACTGAGTCTTTGAGGATAAGCTTCTCCCTGCATGCACAGTTTGTTGTGTTTTATGGCAAGGCTGCGCTCCTCCTGCCTGTCGTAGGCTTTCTTCTTCTCGGAGCTGTAGAGCCAGATGCCGAACCAGTCCGCAACCAGTTTCCGCCAGCCGGTCGGTTCAACTTTGTTTTCATGCAGTTCTGTGATTTCTTCGACCACATCGAAATAGGTTTCCGCAAGGGTGATCCGGTCCGGGCAGTGGAAAAGGCAGGGATCGTTCAGGATCCTGCTGCAGTCCGGTTCTCTTTCGAGCATTTCCTCGCGAAGCGCCGCATAAAACTCTGTATAGGCGGCAAGGCGGTAAGCGTTCCCGTAAACAAGATCCGAGACGCCGAACGTAATAAGTGCAAGAATGTGCCAGCCGATGAAGCTGATCTGATACTTCAGAAGCTCCATTTTATGCCCGTTCATCATCCGCCGGGAAAGAGTAATGGCTTCTTTGGGGGAGACCGAGGGGTTTTCCGCTACAATATAGGAAACCGCCCAGTAAGAGTAGCATTTGATGAATCCGCCGATAATGGTGAGGGACCAGAGAAACACATAAAAGTATTCTCTGAACAGGACACGGCAGGCAGAAAGCCACTTCCGGACGACAGCGAACCACGTAACATCGGTGATATTCACATGACGGTAAGTCCTGGCTACAAGAAAGACTCTGCGGAGTACGGCAGAGTATACATTTTTCAGCAGAATGAAGATCAGCGTATACCAGAGAAACGAGCCGATTACGAAAATAAAGGCAGTCATCTGGTGCGACCGGGTGATCGTAAAAATGGACTGTCCCAGATGGGCAAAAAGCTGGCCGGAAAGAAGGCCGTTCACGACCTGTCCCAGTACACCGTTCGTTGTTCCCAGTGCTTTGGAGCCGGACAGTTTTTCCCGGAAAGCCTGTGCATTCTGTGCCGCCTTTTCACTTCCGGAAGCCAGGTTTCCGTGGATGATTTCCTGAAGGACTGCATTCGGAGAAATAACATCCTGTGCGGAAAGCATGTTTCCGGGATCATTTTTCTCCTCGCTGTCCGTCTCTGAACCGGGAGTGAGATCCCGCCAGCCCGACAGGGAAGTCTGAAACTCGGTTCCGAAAAGCGTCATGACCAGCACAAGGAAAACCAGGATCAGATAGTGGCTCTTTATGACCGCGTGGCTTTTCTTTTTAAAATCTTTGCGCTGTGAAAAAAAGGAATTCTTCATGAAATCAACCCCTTTGACGTTCTGCGGGTTTGAAATCCGGTTTTCCGGATGCAGATTTTTATGACATATACGGTAATTATGGTATCGCAAACAGACTGGAATAGCAAGTCATTTTGAATTTTCAGATTCTTGACAAGTAATGACATAATGATATACTCAAAATCAGAGTGATTCAGTCTTGCGGTTGAGGCAATAGTACTGAAAAACACATGGGGGAAAGGCGGCAGGTTCCGGGGATCATGCATCTGCCTTTCCCTTTTTTCCATCCTGCAGTTTTGGCATGTGAGAGGAGATATGCAGATTACGGAGTCTGTTATGAAGAGAATACTGGCTTTTATTCTTACATTTTTGTGCTGCGCGGAAAGTGTGTCCGCTGCAGAAGGATATTATATACGGGTGTATACAGCCGACGAAAAGCTTATCAGAGAAGACTTTTCCCTGGATGAGGCTGGGAAAAAGCTTTCTGTGGGACCGGATGGATACGCCAGGCGTACACTGGAGTATGACGAAAGAGGAAATACGGTCCGCGAGACGTACTACGATGAGAACGGTGAGCCTGCACCGAATAAGGAAGGCGTTATTTCCTGGGCTTGTGAATACAATGAACTGAACAAGATCGTTTTAAAACGGTATCTGGATGCGGATGGCGAGCCGATGAAAAATGAAAAGATCGGCGCCTGCTCAGAACGGTACGAGTACGATGAGGCGGGCCTTGTATGCCTGGATGAGTTCCTGGATGCAGATGGGAAAAGGACATCCGGTGCCGCCGGCTGGGCGAGGGCAGAGTACGTCAATCTGGATAATCGGAGAAAGCTGTCGGAGAGGTACTTTACGGCTGACGGAACTCCTTACCTGCTGAAGGATGATTACAGCGGGATAGACCGTGTTTTTGACAGTGAAGGGAATATAACCCGCGTGACATATTACGACGCGTCCGGCCGGATCGGACCCAATAAATCCGGCATCATTATCCTGGAGTCTGAATATGATGAAGAGGCACGCGTGGTCCTGGACAGGTATCTGGACGCAGACAGCCGGCCGATGCTGTATGAACCGCTGGGAGCTTATGCAGAACGCTTCGCCTATGACGAACAGGGCCTGGTGTCGGCAGATACGCTGCTGGATGCAGAAGGGAATCCGATGGCCGGAGCTGACGGGTGGGCTAGGGCAGAATATGTCAACCTGGATAACCGGAGAAAACTGTCAGAAAGATACTATGCGGCTGATGGAACTCCCTGCCTGCTGGATGATGATTACAGCGGGACAGACCGTGTCTATGATGAGGCGGGGAATATCGTTCGCATGACGTATTACGACGCTTCCGGCCGGATCGGCCCGAACCGGTCCGGAGTCATTATACTGGAGCGTGAATATGATGAAGATGCACGCGTTACCCTGAACAGGTATCTGGATGCTGACGGCCGGCCGATGCTGAACGAAAAGCTGGGTGCCTATGCGGAAAGTATTGACTACGATGAGCAGGGACTTACGGCAGCAGATACGCTGCTGGATGCGGATGGAAATCCGATGGCCGGAGCCGCCGGCTGGGCGCGTGCGGAATACGTCAACCTGGATAAAAGAAAAAAACTGTCGGAGAGATATTATGCGGCCGATGGAAGCCCTTTTCTGCTGAAGAACGATTACAGCGGGATAGACCGTGTTTATGATGAAGCCGGAAATGTGATCAGTGAAACCTATTATGATATCACCGGGAATATCGGACCGAACAAAGCCGGCATCGCAGAAATCGAACGGGTTTTTGATGAGGAGAACCATTGCCTGCAGGAAAGTTATTTTGACGCTTCCGGAAACAGAATGATCCATCCCGGAAAAAAATACGCCTCTGTCCTGAAGGAATATGACGATGCGGGAAATGTCCATTCGGAATCCTGGTTTAACGAACTGGGAGACCCCATGGAGCTGGACGGGCGGCATACCATCGTAAAACAGTATGACGGGGACGGGAATGTAATTCTGGAACAGTATTTCGATGCGTCCGGAAATGCAGCTTCTGCCAGACGGGGGTATTCGTCTCTGGCGCGGAAATTTGACGAACGGGGCCTGGAGACAGAAGAAAGCTATTATGATGCGGAAGGAAATCCTGTAAACAGTACAGAGGGTTATGCTGCGGTAATCTTTACGTATAACGAAGAGGACGAGATAACAAGCCAGAAGTTCTTCGACGTGGATGGCATGCCTGCGGAGGTTTCCGGTTATCATATGGTTATTTCCGATTATGATGAGAACGGGAACCTGGTGCTGGAGCGGTACTTTGACAGTGAAGGCATGAGCGCGAACTGTGAGGATGGCTATGCCTCCGTGGCCTATCTGTATGATGAGAACAATAAACTGGCGGAAACACTCTATTTTGACGCAGAAGATGAGAAGGTAAATCTTACGGACGGCTACGCCCGGGTTATCACTTCCCGGGATGAAAACGGAAACGTCATTCTGGAGAGCTACTTTGGAACGGAGGATGAGGCAGCTGTCCTGGAAGATGGCTATTCCGCTCTCCGGAAGACCTATAATTCCGGGAACAAACTCATCTGCCAGGAGTTTCTGGACGCTGAAGGAAATCCTGCTGCGTCAAAGAAAAACGGATATGCCGCGGTAGCTTACGATTATGATGACGCGGGCAATAAAGTGGCGGAAAGTTATTTTGACGCAGACGGACAGCTGTTTACCGTGGCTTCCAAAGGGTATGCCCTGATCCGCTGGCTGTATAATGATGACAAAAAAGTACTCTGGGAAAAATACTATGGCCCGGACGGAGATCCGGTACAGATCTCAAAAGGATATGCAGGCATATTGTATGAGTATTCTGAGGGATACAGCGTCGTTCTGATGACGTATATAGATACAGAGGGGCAGCCCATGGCGGGAACCAAAAACCAGCCCTACTGTAAGCTTCGGAAAACGTTTGATGAAACCGGAAAACTCCTTCTGAAAGAAGAGTATCTGGACCGCGATGACCAACCGGAGAAGGACTCCAGGGGTATCTGCGGAAAAGAGCATTTCTATGATGAACTGGGACGGGCTGTAAAAGAA
>CACZQT010000266.1 GCA_902783295.1 uncultured Lachnospiraceae bacterium | reverse complement strand
GTAGTCATCCCAGATGCTTCTGCCCTTTCCATCCTCGTTCCAGGCTCCCTCACACTGGTAGGAGGCGCAGGCTACGCCCCACAGAAAGTTCTCGGGAAACTGCTTCATAGTTGTTCCTCCGTTATCCTTGTTGTAAATACAGGAAATTCCGGGAAATTTCCAATCTGACAGAAAACGGGCGGGACCGCAGCGGTCCCGCCCGCATGCAGGAATCAATCTCAAGCTTTATTTAATTCATCCAGGATCTGCTGCACCATCATCTCTGCTTTTTCGTCACCGCCAAAACTGATGACGCCGCGCAGCGGCATGTAATTGAGCATGGCCAGCGACATTTCGTCCGAAATCGCCTCACTGGCGGCTTCCGTCGTCTCCTCCGCCGGCGCCGGCGCGAAGACGGCGCGCAGGCCGTCGAGCAGAGGCTTCAGGGCTGTTTTAGCCCTCGGGTCCGCCATCAGATCCATGAAGATGCTGTCCATGGTGTAGTGCCTGGGCAGTTCCACCGTGGACTGGACGTTGACCTTCGCCTGAAGCGTGATATCCCGGGAAGAATGCCCGATCTCCACGGTAAAGGAACCGGTCTCCACATGCCAGTCATGGATCTGTGTATTCCAGTAAGCGAAGGCTCTCTTATCCAGCGTGAAGCAGACGTCCTTTGCCTCGCCGGGCTGAAGTTCCACTTTCTCAAAGCCCTTCAGTTCGCGGACAGGGCGGAACACGGTACTCTCCTCATCGCCCACATAAAGCTGCACTACGGCCTTGCCTGCCCGGCTGCCGGTGTTTTTCACTGTCACCGCGGCTGTCAGCGTCTCCTGGTCCGTAATGCTTTCCGCGCTCAGGCGCAGGTTGGAATACTCAAAGCTGGTATAGCTCAGGCCATAGCCGAAGGGGAAGAGCACCTCGGCTTCCTTCCGGTCATAGTAACGGTAGCCTACGAAAATACCTTCACGATATTCAGCCGTATCGCCCTCCCCGCCGTAAAACAGATAGGAAGGGTTGTCCGAAAGCTTCTTCGGGAAGGTCTCCGGGAGCCTGCCGGAGGGGTTGACCTCGCCGAACAGCACCCGCACGGTGGCTATACCCACCGCCTGGCCGCCCAGATAGGCTTCCAGTACGGCCTTGACTTTCCCGATCCAGGGCATCTCCACAGGAGAACCGTTGTGCAGCACGACCACCGTGTTGGGGTTGGCTTCAGCCACTGCCTCGATCAGACGGTTCTGGCACTCGGGCATGCGCATATGGCTGCGGTCATAGCCCTCTGATTCATAGACATCCGGAAGCCCGGCAAAAACAACCGCCACCTTCGCCTTCTTCGCGGCGGCGACAGCTTCAGCGATCTGCTCTTCCGTGGCGCTGTCCGTTTTCGTGCTGTAGCCCTGCGCGTAGGTGATATGCAGCCCTTCCGCCGCCTCCAGAGCACTTGTCGTCCTGAAGCAGTTGATATGGGAGCTTCCGCCGCCCTGGAAACGGGGTTTTTCGGCAAACTCGCCGATGAAGGCGATCTCATCCTCTTTGTGAAGAGGCAGGACAGAGTCTTCATTTTTGAGCAATACCATGCAGTCTCCGGCGATCTCTGCCGCCAGGAGATGCTGTGCTTCCTTGTCCCAGAGGGTATCCGGCTTCGCGTTTTCTGTATAGCGGAACACGATATTCAGGATCCGTTCCACAGCCCGGTCCAGAACTTTCTCATCCAGTTCTCCGGACTGGACAGCCTTCACGATCTTCCGGTCATTAATGCCGCCGGAAGAAGGCATCTCCAGATCCAGGCCTGCAGCAACGCCTGCCACGCGGTTGGAAACCGCGCCCCAGTCGCTCATCACGTAACCTTCAAAACCCCACTCATCACGCAGGACCTCGGTCAGCAGCCAGGGGTTCTCGGAGGCATAGACGCCATTGATGCGGTTATAGGAACACATGACCGTCCAGGGCTGCTCTTCCTTCACCGCGGTTTCGAAAGCGGGCAGATAAATCTCCCGCAGGGTGCGCTCGTCCACATCTGCAGAAGAACTCATGCGGCGGTGTTCCTGGGAATTCGCCGCGAAATGCTTGATGCTGGTTCCCACATTGCGGCTCTGCACGCCGTGGATAAAGGCAGCTGACAGCTTACCCGCCAGGTAGGGATCTTCCGAGAAATATTCGAAATTCCGTCCGCAAAGAGGTGAACGCTTGATATTGACAGCCGGTCCCAGGACCACAGAGAGCTTTTCATGCTGGCAGGAATCGCCCACAGCTTCGCCCATACGGCAGAGAAGGTTCTTGTCGAATGAAGCGGCAGTGGCGCTGGCGGCAGGAAAGCAGACAGCCTTGATGCTGTCGTTGATGCCCAGATGATCGCCTTCTTCATCCTGTTTCCGGAGTCCGTGAGGCCCGTCGCTGACCATCGTAGCGGGGATCCCCAGCCGTTCTACGGCCTTGGTATGCCAGAAATCCGCTCCGGAGCAGAGTCCGGCTTTTTCTTCCAGCGTCATCCGGGATATCAGTTTCTTAATATCCATATCATTCCCCTTTTCGTTATTCCGTCTTCAGGTCTACGGTGGAAAGATCCCATTCTTCATGGATCTTGGGTACGTCGCTGATCAGGCGCTTCGTATAAGCTGCCTTCGGGTTCAGAATCACCTCATCTGCCTTCCCGGATTCCACAAATCGGCCGTGCTCCATAATATAGACGGTATCCGAAATGTAGTAAGCCAGGCCGATATCATGGGTGATGAAGATGATGGTCATCCCCGTCTCGTCCCGCAGGTCCAGCAGCATGTCCAGAATGGTCGCACGGGAGCAGGCATCCACCATACTGGTCGGCTCGTCTGCCAGCAGAATCTTCGGTCTCAGCAGGAAAATGCGTGCGATCATCAGACGCTGCATCTGGCCGCCGGAAAGCTCGAAGGGATATTTATTGGTGAGTTCCGCGAATTTCAGATTCACGAAGCTGCAGGCTTCGGTCATCATCTCGATCTTCTTCTCTTTGCTTAAGCCCCGGCCGCCGCGGATGTTGATGCAGTCGAGCAGCACGGAATCAATCTTGTGAAATACATTGAAGGAAGAGAAAGGATCCTGAAAAATAGCCTGGATGCCCTTCCAGTACTCCCGTTTCTTCCGCCCGCTGCCGATGTCCCTCGGCTTGCCCTGGAAGAGAATCTCTCCCTCGGAAACATTAATCAGGCCCAGCAGCATTTTGGACAGCGTGGTCTTTCCGCTGCCGGATTCACCCACGATGGAGACAAACTCCCCTTCGTGAAAATCAAAATCCACATGGTCGACCGCCACTGTCTTTTTCTCACCCAGACCGAAAACCTTGGTTACACCGCGGCCGGAGAGGCAGAGCGGGCCGTTCGAAAAGTCCTTACGTTCTCTTTTTTCACTCATGCTCGTACACCTCCCGCAATTGTTCGACGCTCATCAGGCAGCGGTAGCTGCGTCCTTCGCCGAAAGGCTTCTCCGGGACGCCGTGGTAACGGCATTCGTCTTTTGCATAGGCGCAGCGCTCGGCAAAGCGGCAGCCCTGCGGCGGTTTTTTGAGGTTGGGCGGCGTGCCGGGAATGGCAGTAAGCGTCGAACCGCGCGTACCCGCCTCCGGCACCAGGATGGAACCCATCAGGCCGTGCGAATAAGGATGGACAGGGTCGAAAACCATCTCCTTCGCGGTGCCTTTTTCCACAATCTGGCCGGCGTACATTACCATGATATCATCGGTAACGTTGTACAGCAGCGGCAGTTCGTGCGTGATGAAAAGCATCGACTTAATGTAGCCCTTCTCCATCAGCTCGCGCATCATCTTGATAACCATTTTCTGGCTGGTCACGTCCAGCGCGCTGGAAGGTTCGTCGGCAATCAGCACCTTGGGCGAGAGAATGGTGGACACGGCGATAACGGTACGCTGCTTCATGCCGCCGGAAAGCTCGACCGCATGCTTGTCCAGCACATCCTTCGGCAGTCCCAGCTCGGCAAAGCGGGCTTCCGCGAGTTCGCGGATTTCCTTTTTATCCGCTTTGGGATCATGGGCATGAATCACGTCCTCCACGAAGCGGATGATGCGCTGGGTAGGATTCAGCGCGTTCATGGCCGCCTGAGGGATGTAGGCAATTTCCTTTCCGAGAACGGTCTTCCGGACGGTGTCCGGATCCAGCCCGGAAATATTCTGCCCGTCAATGATGATATCCCCGCTGATATAGTGCAGAGGCGGGAAATAATACCCCATCATGCTCAGGGCCAGCGTAGACTTGCCGCAGCCCGATTCGCCTGCCACCCCCAGGGATTTGCCTTCCTCGATCTTGAAGGATACGCCGTCCACGGCGAACACATCCTCGTGGAAGCGGGTAACATATTTCGTTTTGAGATCACGGATCTCCAGCATAACTTTTCCCATAGCGTCCTCCTTAATCCCGCAGAGTGGGGTTGAACACCTGATCCAGGCCGGTATTCATCAGGTTCAGAGAGAACGAGATGAGCGTGATGGTAAGGATCACGGGGAAGTAAGCCCACCAGGAACCGTTGGTATGCGCGGAATACAGCATAGCCCAGTTCATCATCAGGCCCAGTGTAGGAGTGACGGTGGTCTTCGGCCCCAGACCCAGCAGTGAGAGCTGTGCCTCGCTGAGGATGCCGGAAGAAACCTGCAGAATGAAAGCCATGACCACATAGGAAGCGATGTATGGCAGAATGTCGGTCACAATAATGCGCACGAGGCTGTGGCCGGAAAGCTTGGAAAGATTCACGTGATCCCGGCTTCTCAGGCTGATGACCTGAGAGCGGACGGAACGGGTCGTCCATGTCCAGCTGGTCAAACCGATAACCAGGGCCACCACGGTGGCGCCGCGCTGTTCCTGCCCGATGGAATAGGAAATCAGAATCAGCAGCACAAAGCTGGGAATTACGGTGAAGATATTCGTGATGAACATGATGATGTCATCCACCAGACCGCCCACATAGCCGGCCAGGAGGCCCAGTGTCAAGCCGATCAGAGTGGCGACGATGCCCGCGATCAGACCGATGATGATGGATGTTCCGGTCGCGGAAACCAGTTCTTTCAGAACATCACGGCCGAAGTTGTCGGTGCCAAGAGGCAGCGCCTTAACATTGGCTACATCGCCGACGTTCACATAGTCCGTCTTCGTAACAGAGCTGCGTTCCACCAGCTCGCCCTCTTCCGGGTGCATGACCTTCAGCGTATCCGCCATGCGGATCTGCTGCACGGATTTGTCCAGGCGCTTGTAGAAATTGCGCTTGGCCTGGGTCATCCCCTTGGGCTTGACGGAAGGATCATAGTTCTTAAACCACAGATCCAGCAGAGCGTCCGTGTCGGTGGCGTCCAGGCCGGACACGTCGATATCCATAATGTCAAACCATTCCAGCATAGAAACGCGGTCCGCGTCGCTGAGCAGGTAGGAAACACGCTTATGGTCTGCGTCCGGCAGACGCAGGGTCTCGGTCCGGGTGTTCAGGGCATCATAGAGCGACACATAGGTGCCGGGTTTGGCAAAGGTACCCACACCGATCATTTCCAGCGGGTTTCCCGGGTTAAAGAAGGGATAGATCCAGACGGTCAGCAGAATCGCCACGAAGATGATAAAGCCGACCAGGAACTTGGAGGAGTGGAAAACCTGACGAATTGTGTTTTTCATGATCTTCCCTCCTTACGAATCGAACTGCGCGGCCTTGACGCGCGGATCGATGAAACCGTAGATGATATCCAGCAGGAAGGTTACCACCAGAACCATGATCGTGATAATCAGCGTAGTGGCGGAAATCAGCGGATAGTCAGCGGCAGTAACGGCAGAATACATGGTGCTGCCCAGTCCGGGATAGGAGAAAATAATCTCCGCGACCAGGGCACCGCCGATCATCGTACCGATGGACATCGCCAGACCGGTCACCTGCGGAAGCATGGCATTGCGGAACACATAACCCACGATCTTGCGGTCCTTGATCCCGAGGAAACGGGCGTATTTCACATAATCTGCGTTGAGTTCGTAAATAGACATGGAACGCATGCCGATCGCCTGGCCGCCGATCGATACGAGCACGATCGACCAGAAAGGCAGCTGATAATGCGTAATGACCGACCGGACAAAACGCCAGCTCATATTCGGAATCATATCGAAGGCGTAGCCGCCAGCAATAGGCGCAATTTTCAGCTTGACCGCAAAGAGAACCAGCAGCGTCACGGCCATGCCGAAGGCGGGCACATTGCTCATAAAAAGAGCTACGGGCAGCAGCACCTTGTCAAAGCCCTTGCGGATGTAAGCTGCCAGGGCACCCAGCAGGTTTCCGAGCAGCCATCCCACCAGAATCGCCGGCAGCTGCAGGCAGATCGTCCACCCGATGGCGCTGGAAATGATATCGCTGACCTTGCGGGGGTACTGGCTGAAAGAGGTACCCAGATCGCCGTGCATCAGGTTCTTCAGGAAGATGAAAAACTGGGTCAGCATCGGCTTGTTGGTGCCGAATTCAGCTTCATAGCGTTTATAGATTTCCTGCACAGCCGAGGCGTCCGTCATGCCCGAAGCCATCTTACCGGTGATGGCAGAGACCGGATCCGCAGGCATCAGCCGCGGCAGGATAAAATTCAAAATCAAAGCGGCAATCAGAGTGATAAAAAACCACAGGATCTTCTTGCCGAAGTACTTTCGGTAACCTTTCATTCCGCATTCCTCCCCTTTCACGAGTCTCTTCACCCCGGGACAAAAAAGGAGCCATGCCCCCGAAGGAGCATGGCCGCCTTTATAATAACGAGATTAGTCGACGAGCTCCAGTTCATACAGGGCAGCAATGCCATAGCCGTCCGTGCAGTCGGCGGGCGGGATGTTGCGGCCGTCATCGCCGGCAGGGAAGTTAGTCCATACGCTCTCGTTCACAGCGTGGAACAGGGAAGGACGATACATCAGGGAGAAGCTGGGAACCTCGGTCAGATAGATCTCGGTCAGCTTGGTGTACAGTGCACGCAGTTCAGCTTCATCGGTTTCCAGAGGGATCTGCTTGATGATAGCATCTGCTTCTTCGTTCACGTACTGGCCCCAGTTGCCGCTCCAGTTGTTCTCAACGCCTACATAATCCTTGCCCAGGAACTGGTTTACACGGGTCCAGGGGTTGGAAGGAGAAGCAGCTTCCGGAGACCACATGTAGATCGCATATTCAGTCTGGTTGGGGTTGGTGAATACGGTCTGATAGATATCCCATTCAGGATACAGGGTGGTGATTTCTACACCGATCTTGTCGCCGGCAGCGGCAACAACTTCCATGGAAGCCTGCCAGTCAGTCCAGCCGTTCGGGCATACAGCGTTCAGGGAGATCTTCTCGCCGTTGTATTCACGCCATCCATCGTTGTCGGTGTCAACCAGTCCGGCCTCATCCAGCAGAGCGATAGCGCCTTCGATGTCATTGCCGGCCCACTGCAGATCGGCAACAGCGTCGTGATCGTACAGAGCCTGCTCACCATCGGTCGGGTTCATCAGGGAACGGGGAACTTCAGCGAAGCTCGGGCTCTGGTTGGTCATAGCGTTGGCAATGATGGTGTCATAGTCAACAGCGATGGCAATAGCCTTGCGAAGTGCAGCATTCTCAGCCAGTACAGGCAGGTTCATGTTGTACCACGCGGTAGGCATGGTCAGGCAGACGCCGTAAGGAGCCTCTTCATAATAGGTGGAGATGGGCAGCTCGTCTTTCAGCCACAGATCCTGAATGTTGCCGATGAACTGCTGGCAGACATCCACTTCGCCGGCCTTCAGAGCCAGTTCGCCTGCGGGGTTATCCGCATAAATGGTGTGAGCGATGTATTTCGGAACAGGCAGCTTGCCCCACATGGAAGCATCCTGGCCCCAGTAGTTGTCATCGCGGATCAGAACAACTTTCTGATCATCCGCATAGTACTTGGTGTAAGGGCCGGACCAGATAACGTCATCACCGGGATCGTTCAGGATGGAAACAGCGTCGCCGCCGTTGCGCTCTACCAGAGCATCGATCCATGCAGCCTGGGCGATGGGGGAACCGGTCAGGAAATCAGTAACCTTCAGCGGGTTCACAGGACGGCCTTCGCCATCGAGCTTGGCGTTGATAACCAGAGTCTTTTCATCAACAGCTTCGATGGAATCGATGTAAGCGCCGTAGGTGGTGCCGGCGGTGTTGCCGACCTGAACGCTGACATCCCAGGTCTTCACGACGTCTTCCGCAGTCACGGGAGTGCCGTCGCACCACTTGGCAGCGTCCTTCAGGACGACAGTGACCTTCGTCAGGTCTTCATTCCACTCATAGCTGTCAGCAAGCAGGCCGATGATTTCGCCGTTCATGAAGTTGTACATGAACAGGGTTTCGAACATCAGTGTGCGGTAGCCGGAAGGGCCGCCGGCGATCGCCATGGAGTTGTTCTGGTTGGTACCCATAATGTTCCAGCTAAGAACAGTGCCCCACTGCTGGCCTGCGAAATACAGAGTTTCTTCACGAGGCAGTTCACTTACGTCAGCGTTCGCGAACGCAGCGGGAGCAAGCGACACTACCATGCTCAGAGCGAGCAGCATTGCCAGGATCTTTTTCATGTGGTTTCCTCCTTAGATGATAAGATAAAATTGTAATGGCACTCTGCCAGTACTTACACCTGAATGATGCCGACCGTCTCGCCGGTCAGCAGGATGCCCGGAATCATAATCTGCCGGTAATCGTAGTTTTCGCGGTCCTCGACGGCACGTACCAGTTCCTCGGCAGCGCAGCGTCCGATGGCGTCCGCATTCTGTTTGATGGTCGTCAGCTTCGGATGGAACGCCTGGCTGAAAATCAGCCCGTCGTACGCCGCAATGCTGATGTCCTTCGGAATGGACAGCCCCTGCCGTTCCAGTTCGTTCATTCCGCCGATGCAGGACAGATCGTCCGGATAAATAATGCAGGTCGGCGGATCGGGAAGTGCAAGCAGCTGCCGCGTGATCTTTTCAGACATTTTCGGATCGTGGTAAAGCCCCGCAGCAAGGTATTCCTTCGGCATTTCAATCCCGGCCGCCGCGCAGGTTGCCAGAAAAGTTTCGATGCGGGTTCTGGTAACCGGCGTATCATGCCCGTGGATAAAAGCGATTTTCCGATGGCCGAAGCCAATGATATGGCGCGTCAGTTCCCGCATCCCCTGCCTGTTGTCCGAATAGACGCTTCCGCAGCCGGCCGCACCGCAGTCGATGCACATGACCGGGATTCCTGTATCCACCATTTCCGGAACAATCAGATTGTCCTCATTGCTGCCTGCCAGAATCAGAACCCCGTCGCAGTTGCGGTAGCAGGCATGTTCGGCAAGAGTAATCTTCCGTTTGCCGATATGGTCATTGACTGAGGTGAGATCATACCCCAGCTCGGATGCCCTCGCCCCAAAGCTGACAATGATCTGCGTGAAAAATTCATGCGGCATGGTTCGCGAAAGAGAATCCGGCATGAGAACTCCAAAGCAGTAAGACCTGCCGGTCTTCATCGTCCGCGCCGCTGCGCTGGGCATATAGCCCATTTCCTGCGCGACCTGCCTGATTCGTTTCATGGTGTCGCGGCTGACATCTTTGGCACCGTTGAGTGCCTTGCTTACTGTTGACGTAGAAACTTCACAACGTTCCGCAATCTGTCGAATGGTTGCCACGCGGATCCCCTTCTTTCATGGCATCATCTGGTCTGTTAATTTCGATAGCTTACGAAATGTTTCGCGAAATCGTCCAAAAATATTTCGTAATTCTATGATTTACATCGTTTTCGAAGACATCATATAACACTATATGTGACATGTCAAGTGGAAAAATAATAAAATTTGCCCGAAAATGATCTACATCGTTTTTTGAAACATATCCTCTGAAACTTTCACAATCAGACGATTTTGTTCGTTAAGGACAGAGGGACAGTCCCCGCGGGACAAGGGTGCAGTACCCTTGTCCCGCGGGGACTGTCCCTCTGTCCTCCCTCTGTCCTCTTGAAAACATTCTGCTGTTTGGATATATTATGATTGTATGCTTCTTCTTATCCAGGAGACCTTTATACAGGGCTGTATGCAGGCATGTGAAGCGTCGTGCCAGGAGGCTCAGAAATGAAAGAGAACGAACAAAATCTGTTTCGGAAAAAAACGCTGGACCGCATTTCGTCTCCGGACCAGCTGACGGATTATCTGCGCGTGACAAATCCCGGAATCTGGGCGGTTCTGGCGGCGGTCATTCTGCTGCTGGC
>CACZQT010000265.1 GCA_902783295.1 uncultured Lachnospiraceae bacterium | reverse complement strand
GGCCCGGTGTATACCGATCCTGATCAGGCAGCCGTTTTCTGCCGGGAAACCGGCATTGACGCCCTGGCCCCCTCCTTCGGCACAGCCCACGGGATCTATAAATCCAAACCTGTGCTGGATCTGGAGCGGGTGAAGATCATCGCAGAAAAGACCGGCTTGCCCCTGGTCATGCACGGTGGCAGCGGCGTTTCCCCCGAGGATTACCGTACCAGCATCCAAAATGGCCTGCGTAAGATCAACTATTACAGCTATATGTCCAAAGCGGGCGTGACTGCCGTGAAAGAGCTGCTGGAAAAAGATGACGTGACCTTCTTCCATGACCTAGCCCTGGCTGCGCAAAATGCCATGGAGGCTGATGCGGAAAAAGCCATGCAAGTTTTTTCCGGTTTGTAATATTGCTTAGAAGGTAAATAAAACTTGATGCTGTCTGTATGCTGTGTGACCGGTATCATCCTGATCTGCCCATTTATTAAGGAGAAAGGCACCAACGACTGTCATGCTATCGTGGGAACGGATGACTGATGGCACAACTGATGGTGTGCTTCCCCTCTGCCAGAACGAAGGGTTGCAGGAAGCAGTCCACAGGAGTGACCTGTTTATCAGGAGAAAGTGATAAACTTCCTACAGGGGGTGAAAAGAAACACATGAAAACGTGTTACCGGATTCCAGCTCCGTATGCGGAGCAGTTTTTGAAACTGGCGGATGATTATGTTTGTGACAGTCCTGCACGGCCTGAGCGTTTTATCCAAAAAATGAAGAACAACCGCGGCGCTGTTTCTGCCATTACGCAAGCAGGTCTGGATGAAAATGGGCTGGAGAGAAAGAATCCTGTCATTGTCGCTCTGGGCGACAGCGTGACAGCTGGACATTTTGAAAGCCTTTTACCCCGCGACCCGGAAAAGCTGCGCGCCTGGTTCTCTGACATGACGAAGAATTCCGGGCAGGAAATACCACCCGGCGAAATTACAGATGCGCGTGAGAGCTATGTGGAAAAGTTTCGTCTTGCGCTGATCGACAAATATGCACAAACCTCGGTAAGCATTCTCAACGCCGGCATTGCAGGGGATGTGCTGCCGATGATGCTTAAGCGCGCAAAGCGGGATGTTGTGAGCCATGATCCGGATCTGGTGCTCATCAACGGCTCGCTCAACTGGGATGATAAAACCATGGGCGACGCAGAAACATACAAAACGCTGCTGAAGACCCTGGTCCGGCAGCTGAAGAGGGAGACAGAGGCAGACATCATTCTGCTCACGCCAAACGGAGATTTGTCCAACGACATGCTGGAATCACTTGGTATTCCCGCGGTGATTCCGACGACACCTGTGCGCTGTGAGGCAATCCGGGCGGTAGCAAGAGAGGAGCATGTATGCCTTGCTGACGTACGTGCAGTCTGGGATCTGGCGGCCAAAGCCGGAATTCCCTGGAAGCTTCTGCTCGCGAATGCTGTCAACCATCCCAGCGTCGAGGGACACGAGGTGTACGCAAAGGTTTTGATGAAGCTGTTCGAAGAGTAAACCGAAGACGGGCGAGCAAGTCTGAGTGAAAGGTATCTCAATAAGCCAGGATATGATCTATTGCCCACCTGCCGCTGAAGAACACCATCACGGACGAACAGATGCATCAGCTGGAAAAGCGCTTTGGCATCAAAGCCAGAGAAGGATATCTGGACTGATTTTTCGAGATTTTGTATTTGCTTTGGCATCTGTTGGAAAATAAAAGCGTCAGTCCAAATGCGGTTCAGCATCTAAACTGGCGCTCAGAAAAACGAGGTTCAAATGAGAATCAGTTCAGATAGAACCATTTCCTCAGCCCGCTGTCGGATATTATGAACGGCTCGACATGCTCACTACTGCTGATTTTCTGACGATCAATGCGCTGTATCATGACACGCCTCTCGACAGCCATATGCAGGATCGGCTGAAGCACCTGACAGAAATGGGGATCGTGGAGCATATTGGCCGGAGCAAGTATGTTCTTTCCCGCAGCCTATACAGTGCTGTTGGCAAATCAGGCGTTCACACAAGAATTGTCGGGCTTGATCGTGAG
>CACZQT010000264.1 GCA_902783295.1 uncultured Lachnospiraceae bacterium | reverse complement strand
CTTCTTCGCCGCCCACGGCTGCAAACTGAGCGACCACGCGCTGAACTACGTGATGTACGCCCCGGCCGACGACGCGGAAATCGAAAAGATCTTCAAAGCCCGCCTCGAAGGAATTCTGCCGGATGCAGATGCGGAAGCGAAGTTCAAGTATGCCTTCATGACGGCCATGGCGGAAGAATATACCCACCGCGGCTGGGTCATGCAGCTGCACTACGGCTGTCGCCGGGACAACAACCTGAACATGTTCCGGGTTATGGGGCCGGACACCGGCTTCGACTGCGTGGACAACTACGCCCCCAGTGCCCAGACCGCCGCCTTCCTCGGCGCGCTGGAGGACGCGGGCAGGCTGCCGAAAGCCATCCTTTACAGCCTGAACACCAATGACAACGCGGCCATCGATACCATCCTCGGCTGCTTCCAGAATGACACGGCCGTGGGCCGGATCCAGCATGGTTCCGCCTGGTGGTTCAACGATCACTTCGACGGCATGAGCGAGCAGCTGAAGAGCCTGGCCTCCCTGGGCTATCTGGCCGGCTTCGTGGGCATGCTCACCGACAGCCGCAGCTTCCTGAGCTATCCGCGACATGAATACTTCCGCCGCATTCTCTGCCGGATCTTCGGTGAATGGGTGGAGGAAGGCTTCTATCCGGAAGACTTCGATACTCTGAAAGAAATCGTCGCGGACATCAGCTACAACAACGCGGACAGATATTTTGCCTTTGAGAAAAAAGAATGATGAAGAAAGAATGCTGACTGTGAAGGGCGGAAGAACCATTCCGCCCTTCATTCAGAATGACATAAAAAGCAGGAGGAACCGAACACATGGATATTCGCTACAGCTGCAACCAGCGGGATTTTAAACGCTACACCACCGAGGAAATCCGGAAAGAATTCCTGATTGAAAAACTGTTTGAACCGGATCAGGTCGTCCCGGTCTACAGCCATGTGGACCGGATGGTGACCATGGGCATCATGCCCGTACAGGAAAAGGTTTCCATCGGCAAGGGGATCGATATCTGGCATAACTTCGGCACGGAATACTTCCTGGAGCGCCGGGAATGCGGCATGTTCAATGTCGGCGGCGCCGGAAAAGTCACCGCGGACGGCACGGTCTATGAGCTCGGTTACAAGGACTGCCTGTACCTGACCCGCGGTGCGAAGGAAGTGTACTTCGAAAGCAACGATCCCGCTTCGCCCGCGAAGTTCTATCTCGTATCCGCTCCGGCGCACTGCAGCTATGAGAACCGGCTGATCAAAATCGCAGACGCGGCCAAAAAGCCCTGCGGTGACGCGGCGACCAGCAACAAACGGGTTATCAACCAGTTTATTCATCCTTCCGTACTGAAGACCTGCCAGCTGAGCATGGGTATGACCGTGCTGGAAACCGGCAGCGTCTGGAACACGATGCCGGCCCATACTCACGAGCGCCGGATGGAAGTGTATTTTTACTTCGAAGTTCCGCAGGACAATGTGGTTTTCCACATGATGGGCGAAGGACAGGAGACACGCCATGTCGTCATGCAGAATGAGCAGGCAATCATCTCTCCTTCCTGGTCCATCCACGCCGGCGCCGGCACCAGCAACTATACCTTCATCTGGGCCATGGGCGGGGAAAACCAGGCCTTCGATGATATGGATACCATTCCGACAACAGAATTGAGGTAAACCAATATGGACATGAACGCTTTCAGCCTGAAAGGCAAAGTAGCCTGGATTACCGGAGCCAGCTACGGGATCGGCTTCGCGATCGCGGAAGCCTATGCGGCTGCCGGGGCAACCATTGTCTTCAATGACATCAATCGGGAACTGGTGGATAAGGGCCTGAAATCCTATGCCGAAAAGAACATTGACGCAAAGGGATACGTCTGCGACGTGACCGACGAGCACGCAGTGCAGGCGTTGGTAAAACAAATTGAGAAGGAAATCGGTGTGATCGATATCCTGGTCAATAACGCCGGCATCATCCGCCGGATCCCCATGATCGAGATGAGCGCTGATGAATTCCGCAAGGTCATCGACGTGGACCTGAACGCACCGTTCATCTGCGCCAAGGCGGTCATCCCTTCCATGATCGAAAAAGGCCACGGCAAGATCATCAACATCTGCAGCATGATGAGTGAGCTCGGGCGGGAAACCGTCTCTGCCTATGCAGCGGCCAAGGGCGGCCTGAAGATGCTGACCAGGAACATCTGCTCCGAGTACGGCGAACACAACATCCAGTGCAACGGCATCGGGCCGGGCTATATCGCCACGCCCCAGACCGCGCCCCTCCGCGAAAAGCAGCCGGACGGCAGTCGTCATCCCTTCGATCAGTTCATCATCGCCAAAACCCCGGCCGCCCGCTGGGGAACGCCGGAGGACCTGCAGGGCCCGGCCGTCTTCCTGGCCTCCGACGCCAGCAACTTCGTCAACGGCCACATTCTCTATGTGGACGGCGGTATCCTGGCCTATATCGGAAAACAACCATAAAAAATATCTTTTATATCAAAACCATCTAACTAAATATACCGGCCG
>CACZQT010000263.1 GCA_902783295.1 uncultured Lachnospiraceae bacterium | reverse complement strand
GTACCTGCTGGACAAGATCCAGAAGCTGACCGGCGGGGATTCCCTGAAGGCGAACATCCAGCTCGTGTTCAACAACGCGAAACTGGGCGCGCAGATAGCCAGGGAACTGTGCATGTAACGATATAAAGAGGCGGCTCAGGGAGCTTCATAGGGCAGGTGATGCTGTTGCGCGAAATTTTCTGCCTGGCTTCCCGAGAAAACAATCAGGGTAACGCTGCATCCGGCAAAGGCATCGGGATCGATTGTTACGTTACCGTCCGGCATGTAAACAAACCGCATACTGCTTCCGGTGAAAATACTTTTACCAAAGGTCTGACAGTGGTCTGTAAAGACAGCCACTTCGGCGTCGATTCCGGCAAAAGCTTCATCTTCTATTGATTCTGTCAGCACGGGTATATGGAGTATCCGGGTGTTTTCGCTGTTGCCGCGCGTCAGTGTTGCCGCACGGCTTGTTTTCGTTTTGCCGTCTTTTCCGGTGATGATGCAATGGAAACTGCGGCCGAAGAGACTTTCCCTGCCCAGAAGTGTAATGGCCGGCGTATCTGCTCCTGCACCGGTGAAATCGATCCAGGTGCTGCCGGACTCATCGGTTATTTGCCAGCGATAGGAAGCGGCGCCTTTTGCTTCCACTCGTATTTCCGCTATGTCATACAGGCCGACAGTTGCGGACTGAGGCTGATTTGTTATATATGCGCTTGCAATTATCTGTACCGGATCAGAATATACCGCTTGGCTGTCGTATCCGGTTACTTTGCATCGGAAGAAAGCCTCCAGATTGTCTGTTGTGATCTTGATGCTTAGTGTGGGGGATGTGGAGGAGGTATCCGTGAGTTCGGCCCATACATCTCCATCCTGGCTGATTTCCCATTGGTAACTGACCGCGCAATATGCCTGAACGGTAAACCCGGATGTCAGTCCTACCGAACTGTTTACAGGAGAGGGCTGCTGTGTGATTACAGCCGGCGGTTTCACTCGGACAATTTTGGAATATACGGTTTCTCCGTCACTTCCGGTTACTGCGCATCGATAGCTGATCTGAGCGGCTTCTTCCGTAACTGTTACTGTGCAGATATCAGTACTGTCAGGGACTGCGGTCCAGTTGATACCGTCTTCGCTGCTTTCCCACAGAATGGTCTTTGCGCCTGTGGTTGCAAGATGGAATTCAGCTGAGGTGCCCGGCTCGGCCGTCACATCTGAAGGCTCCTGTGTAATTCTGGCCTTGGACAGAACCCTGGCCCGGAGACTCACCGGACGGGTAGTTTGCCCGTCCAGCCCGGTCAGCTGGCAGAAGTAAAGCCGTTCCGCGCTTTCCTCAGTGAGCAGGAACGTCAGGGTGTCTGTGCCCGCACTTTCGCCTTCACAAGGCGTTTCGTTACTGCCGTCTTCCGCGCAGGAGAACCATTGGAACGCCTTGGTTCCTGAGGCTTCTGCGTGCAGGGATACCGTATCACCAATGAAGGCTGCCTGATCCTGAAGCGTGTTCAGCGCGTTTGCCTGAATCAGTACCCGCACGCTGTCAGAGTTAACGGTGTCATCGCCTGAACCTGTGATTTGGCAGCGATAAACATAATCCGCCATTTCCTCAGATGTGGTTAAGGTTAATGCCGGCGAGTTTTCTCCGGTCAGGTCATACCAGGTAATCCCGTTGTCTGTGCTTTGCTGCCACTGCCAGGTTTCGGCATCTGTGGTCTCAATCCGGAAGGTCACTTCGCTTCCGATAATGCCGTGCTGGTCGGTAGGTTGTTCAGCAATCCCGGCTTTTACTGTGATCACCACAGCAGCAGTTTCGACAGTTTCGCTGCTGTTATACGGACTCAGTACGCACCGGTAACGGTATTCATGGCTGCGCATGTTGTCTGTCACGGTTACGCTTAACTGATCTCCACTGCCGACTGTTGCCCACTGTCCGTTATCAACGGAACACTGCCACGTGATCGACCGTACACCGGTTGCTTTGATCGACAGTATTACGTTTTCGTTTATTGCTCCTGTCTTGGATTCCGGCGCCTTTATCAGATGGTAGGCAGGGCGCAGCCATGCGGCTTCTGTGGTCTCAGTGTCTCCGGAGATCCCGGTAAATCTACAGCGGAAGTAGATTTCGGCGTCTTCGCACATGATTTCCAGTTCCGGATATTCTTCTCCCGACAGTTCGGACCATGTGTTACCGCCGTCCCGGCTCATTTCCCATTGACAACTACCTGCGTTATCAGCTCCGGCGATAAAGGTGACATACTCTCCCGGTTCGGCTGACACATTCTCCGGATGTTCGATGTTATCCAGTTTCGGCAGGATGCCGACTGCTTTTGAGTAGGTAATATTCCCGTATTCAGATAATGGGCCGTAAGCAGCCATTCTCCACAACCGGTTTGAGTTTTCCGCAGTCACGCTGACAGAAAGGCCGGAACTGTCAGCTTCATCAATGTCCAGCCAGGTGATTCCGCCGTTCAGGCTTTCCTGCCAGATGGTTTTTACAGTATTGGTTGCCTGGGCGCTGAATTCGACGGTTGAGCCGGGGTTGGCCAAAATATTCGTTGGCTGTACTGTGATAACCGGCGCGTTTTCAAAGACAACCTGGGCGGCGCTGTCCAGCGCGCCTTCGTCAATGACTTCCGTGAAACGGGAGACCCGTGCCAGAGCAGTACTCTCGTCCAGTCCGGTTAAATGCAGCACACCGTTTACGTATTTGTAGTTTACTCCCGGATACATAGGATCCTGGAAACCGGAGGCCTTCAGGTTTTTGGCCGTTGTGGTATTTACCCGCGCAATTACCCGGGTATTCTCGTGGAATAAGGGCGATGAAGCTGTATCATAAAGCTGGATATTGTCTGGCAGTATGATCTCCTCCATATGTCTCAGGCTTTCAAACAGACCGCTGCCTATTGAGGTAACACTGTCAGGAATGATCACTTCCTCAACGTTGCTGTTAAAGCTCCCGCTGATACTTGCGAGTCCTTCCGGCAGAATAATCTTCTTGTAGTCTGCGGCACTCATGGAACCCAGAGATACCACATTTTGACCGTAGAACATGGCGGGTACGGTCAATTCATCGCCTGAGGAATACTTCCACAAAGAAATGCGTAGTCCGCCTGTCATATTGATCAGGGACCAGTCTGGATTCCGTGGATCATAGTACTCGCCGGACACCAGCCTGGCTGTGGCACTGTCAGCTTTGCAGAAGATCGTGCCTCGGTCCGTAATGATGCCGTAGCTGTTCGTGACACCCATGGGGCGGTAACCTGGGTTTGTCATGTTGTCAGGAAGTGTCAGCGTGGAGATTCCGCCGTCCCTGAAAGCATATTCTCCCAGCACTTTCAGAGAAGCCGGAAGCTCGATGCTCTTAAGGTTTTTGTGTCCGCCGAAGGCGTGCTCTCCGATGGAAACTAGCCCGCTGTTCAAAGTAACGGTGGTCAGTTTTGAGGCGGAACCTGTCGAACCGAAGAATGCATAGTTTCCGATCGTCTTCAGGGTGGAAGGGAAGGTCAGTTCTGTCAGGTTCGTCGCATACATGAAATCATTGCCGATGGACTCCAAACCTTCATTCAGGATCAGGACTCCGGGACATGCCTGGATCAGCAGTTCGTCTGCCAGTTCAGACACCGCCCAGGTATTGATCCGTCCCGGTATGGAGATGGTGTTATTGTAAGCTGTGCCGCCTAGATAGCTTACGGCTTTCATGGTTTTTTTCGAAAGATTTGTTACTGTCAGCACCCAGTCCGGCGCGTTTATGGGATCGGTAAACTCCAGTCCGGAGAGACTGTTTTCCGCTGTTTTAGCGATACCCCAGAAAGCGGAGGAAGCCACGGTACATTGTATTTTTCCGTTGTAATCATTGAAAGCAGAGGAACGGACGTTTGTAAGGCTGTCATTCAGGCGGATGATTGTATCAGCCTTCCCGGAGTTTTTGAAGGCGTCGTTATTCAGATTCCGCAGCGAATCGGGGAGTAAGATTGTGCCCGTAAGGTTCTTACAGTTCTCAAAAGCGTTGAATCCGATAGTTACAAGTCCGCTACCGAAGTTGATCTGCTCCAGTCCACTGCAGCCCTTGAAGGCGTTCTGGCCGATACTGGTTACAGAATCGGGTATTGTCAGACTTTTCAGTGCCGTCTGGTTCAGGAATGCGTCATCCGCGATAGAAGTCACCGGAATCCCGGCGATCTGGGAAGGAATCGCAAGTGAAGCCGATCTCACCGTACCCTTTATTACAGTGGCCGCACCCTGATCAACAGAGTAACCGATGGCGTTCAGCGACTCATACTTTAAGGCGGTATCAGTTGAGGTACCTGCCTTATAGTAAACCATGGTATTTGCATTGAAGGCGTTGCCGATCACGGTTTTCAGATTATCACCAAGGAAAACACTCGCCAGATTGCTGCAACCGGAAAAGACGTTCTCATAGATGTTTGTCACAGAGGAAGGAATTGTAACCTGAAGGATTTCCGGATGGCTGTCTTTAAAGCAGGAGGAAAGTGAAATGACAGGAATTTCCTCGATTGCTGCCGGAATTTCCATATTTTCACTGCCTTCACCGTAGTAGGTCATCAGCATCATGCTGGTTCCTTCGTTCTGGAGGCGGAAGAGCCAGTCCGGGGTCAGGGAAGAAGAGAACTCGATATTTTTCGCGCACAGGCTGGCGGTTGTGGTGGTGCCCAGATTGGCGAACAACCGGGCGGAATGTCCGATGTCCACTGTGAACAGATCGCTGTCTGCAACAAGGTAATCCGGCAGTGTAAGTGTCTGCAGGCTCGTACATCCGTCAAAAGGTGCGTTCCCCAACGTGGTGATTTTGTCGTTGTTTGGCAGGTGAATGGTTTCCAGTCTGGTCATGCCGCGGAAGGCATCTTCGCCGAGATAAGTCACGCTGTCTGGAAGATTCAGTGATTTTAGTCCGGTACAGTACTGAAAACAGCTGTCACCAACGGTGGTGATCTGCGCTCCGCTGAAATCGATCTCTTCCACAGACGATCCGGCAAAAGCACGATAATATAGATGTGTGATGGTAGAAGGCAGGACAATCTTTTTCACATTCGCCGCATTGAAAGCGGAGGAACCGATTTTTATTACTGGCCGTACCCCATAGAATATTTCAGGGACAGTGACTGTATCCAGGGTTCCTTTGTATTCCGTAACGGTCATCTCTGTGGTGCCGGAATAAGCCAGATAGCTGATGCCGTAGTTTTTGATTTTTCCGTAACTGTTTGAAGAAAAGTCCACATGCAGCAATATTCCGGCAGGAAAGGCATTTGCTCCCAGCGATGAAAGAGACATGGGTACCACCATGTTTTTGATGCTGTCACACCCGGCAAAGGCTTTTTCACCGATGGAAGTGATCTTTGTAATGGATTTCTGGGTCAGTGTTGTAATCCCGCTGCAGTTTTCGAAGGCGGAAGCACCGATGGTTGTCAGGGCTTGTGTCAGCGTCAGTGAAGTCAGTCCTGTACAGCCCTTAAAGGCATTGTCGCCGATAACGGTCACACTGGAGGGAATCTCAATATTCGCCAGTCCGGTACAATTCATGAAAGCACCTGCCGGGATCTGAGTAAATCCGCTCTTGCTGCTCAGGGTAACTGTATCAAGCGCGACACAATCCGAGAAAACGTTCTCGCCCAGGGTGATAACATTGGAAAGATTGATTGCTTTCAGTCCGGTACATCCTTTGAAAGCTTCAGCCTTGATTTCTGTTAATCCCGTTGGCAGGGATATGCTTTCCAGAGCCGGACATATATTAAAGGTCTGGTTTTCCAAAGAGGTCAGTCCGGTTGGCAGGTTTACGCTTTTCAGTACCGAACATCCACGGAAGGCAGCGGCTCCGAGACTGGTGAGCCCTGCCGGCAGGGTAATCTGTTGCAGTCCGGAGCAGCCCATAAAGGCGTTGGCACCAATGGTTGTAATGCTGTTGGGGATTGTGATACTGGTCAACCCGGTCAGCCCTGAGAAGAAACCGGCAGGAACCTCCGTCCAGCTGCCCGGGATTTCCAGCGCAGTCAGACTGGAACATCCGGAAAAAACATTCGTTCCGATTGTTTCGAGCCCGTAAGGCAGCTGTATTTCCTGTAATTGGCCGCAGGATCGGAAAGCATAATCACCGATGCTTTTCAGTCCGGTGGGCAGGCTAATGGTCTCCAGCGCGGTACAGTTTTGAAAGGCTTTGGTGTTGATTGTCAGGAGGGTGTTTGGTAGTATAATACTCTTTACCGTATTGTTTCCCTGGAAAGCTCCGGCTGTATAGGTAACCGTATAGGGATCCCCCTCTTCATCCTCTTTCGTTACTTTGTAAGAGTATGACGAGATTTCTTCAGTGGGAACATCGCCGAAGGAAGCGGGTATACTGACGGTTTCCGCGGTTCCTGCATAGCGCATGATGATGGCTTTCCCATCCCGAACTTTTATCTGATAGTCTGGGTTATCCAGATCGATCAGAGAATAGGTCTCCTGGCTGATCAGAGCCGAACCTGCGGAGCTGGAAAGCCGGGCTTTGACGATGACGTCCGTGATCTGTGTGCCTATGGCTACTTCGTCCGGCAGTGTCAGTGTTTCTATGCCGCAATTATAAAAAGCCTGGGTGCCGATTGTCGTTACTGTACTGTCTACGGTGTAGTTTCCGGTAAATAACTTTTTTGTGTTGAAAAAGGCTTTGTCTCCGATGGAAACCAGTCCGGAAGGGAGGACGATTCTGTATTTGGGCGTGTAGCTGGAGCATGAAAAGGCTTCAGCACCGATGGAAGTAATCCCTTCCGGTATGGTCAGGGTTCCGGAACCGGTATAATCCTTGAACAGGCCGTCCGGGATGGAGGTCCAGTCTGATGGAAGCGTAACCGAAGACATTTTTTCATTATGACTGATGATACTTTTCCCTACACTTGTCAGTCCCTCGGGAAAGACGAAACTTGTCAGCCATGATCCGCTGAATGCATTGTCGCCAATGATTCTCAGGCTGGTTTCGGGCAGAGAGAGGGTAATCCTTCCGTTACCGTCGGTAAAGTAATCCCAGCAGGAAGCAAAGGCGTAGGTGCCTATTTCCCGGACACCGTTCTGAATGGTAATGGTTTTCAATTTGCTGTTGGAATAGAAAGCGTAGTTTTCTATGATATCCACACTTCCGGGAATGGTCACGGCTGTGATCCAGGTGTTGTAGAATGCTTCGCTCCCGATAGACTGCAGGGAAGACGGCAGAGAGATACTGCGGATTGCCTGGCCTGTAAATGCTTTGTCGGCGATCCGTGTTACTCCGTATGGCACCGTTATATATTGTGTACCTGTTACAGTAGTGGCATTTGTGTTGCTTGCATAGACAACAGCGTTTTTTCCATTGCCGATTACGCGTACAGGGTATCCGTCAACGCTCTCCGGGAATGTAATCCTTTCAGCGTTTCCGTTGTATTTGACGATGGTAGCTTCAGAGTTGGTGACAGTATATTCCCAGTCTCCGTCCTGTAGAATTTCACCTTCGGGAAACCCATCAGTGAACAGGAACAGAAGGAGCAGGATTATCATAGTGGAGAAGATGCTTTTTTTCACCAGTGGTTCCTCCTTGATCGGGATCAGAAGACTGCCAAAAGTTACATTATGAAGATAAAACCGATATAAAAATGATACCATATACATTCCGGAATGGTCAAGTGAATCCTTTTGTTTATAGGTTTTCAATGGTGTAATATCTGTTGGATATGAGAACTGCCTGCAGCCGAACGCTGCAGGCAGCAGATATACGTTTTAAGAAACAAAGCTCTTTTGCAAGAGAACAATACTGGATTATTTAACCGCCTCGGCGCCCTTTTCCATCGCCTGCCTGTTGATGGGCAGGAGGTGTTCCTTCTTCGGGCCGAAGGTTGCCTTCAGGGCTTCCATCGCGGAGTCGATGGAGATAACCCCGGTCTTCGCGATGATCGCGCCGAGCATGACCATGTTGGCCGTGCGGGCATTGCCGAGCTCTTCGGCGATGCCGTTGCAGTCAACGGGGATCGTGGTGATATCGTCCCGGTCCGGGGTGATATCGATCAGGGAGGAGTTATAGAGCATGACGCCGCCCTTTTCCATCGCGGGGGTGAACTTGATCATGCTGGGCTTGTTCATGATGACGGCGATCGGGATCTCCGTAACCAGGGGTGAACCGATCTGCTCGTCAGAGATGACCACGGCGCAGTTGGCTTCGCCGCCGCGCATTTCCTGACCGTAGGAAGGCATCCAGGAGACGTTCATCCCCTCGTGCATGGCGGCCTTGGCCAGCAGCTGACCGATCAGCAGCACGCCCTGTC
>CACZQT010000262.1 GCA_902783295.1 uncultured Lachnospiraceae bacterium | reverse complement strand
GGCCGGCATGCGAGCAATGACCGTTCTACCATGATCGCCCGCACCGACGACGGGCATTTTGATGTGAAAAAGCTGATCGTGGTGGAGCCCAAGGATCAACCGAGAAAATATAAGAGCGTTCTGTCTCATGTAGAGATTGAACTTCCGGATAACCCTATGCGCTATACTTCCTGCCCGAGCGTGGATCCAAAAGAAGGAATCTGGGCGGCCACCGGCATCAACGAGGCGAATGTGGGGATGACGGCTACCGAAACGATCTCTACCAATCCCCGCGTGCTGGCGGCGGATCCCTTCGTGGAATATAAGAAACCGGAGAAAACAGATAAGCCGGCAAAGACGGGGAGAAAGACGAAGCAGGCAAAGGAGGAGGAAGAAGGAACGCCCGGCGGCATCGGTGAAGAGGATATTGTTGTTCTGGTGCTTCCGTATATCCGTACGGCCCGGGAAGGCGTTCTGCGCCTGGCTTCTCTGCTGGAAACCTATGGCACCTACGAGCCGAACGGGATTGCCTTCAACGACGAGAACGAGGTCTGGTGGATGGAAACCATCGGCGGCCATCACTGGATTGCAAAGAGGGTGCCTGATGATGCCTGCGTGATTGCTCCGAACCAGTTCGGGATGGATGATTTCGATCTGAAGGACGGCCTTGGCGCACAGAGGGATCACATGTGCTCCGCAGACCTGAAGCAGTTCATTGAAGAAAACTATCTGAACCTGAATCAGGGCGGGAAGTTCAATCCCCGGGATATTTTCGGCTCCCACAGGGATATGGATCACATTTACAATACCCCCAGAGCCTGGTTCATGGGACGGTATCTGACGCCTTATTCCCATAAATGGGAGGGAGAAGGCGCGGAATTTACCCCGGAGAGCGACAACATTCCCTGGTGCCTGGTTCCGGACCGGAAGGTGGCTGTGGAGGATGTGAAATATATGCTTTCTACCCATTTTCAGGGTACGGCATATAACCCGTACTCTGTGCAGGATACGGGAAAGAGGGGAATTTACAGGTCTATCGGGATCAACCGTACCGGCGTTACCTCTGTCTGCCAGATCCGCAGCAAGGCACCGGAGGCTGTGAAGGGAATCGAATGGATCACTTTCGGCTCCACGACGTTCAGCGCGCTTCTGCCGGTTTATCCGAATGTGCCTGACATTCCGGCGTACCTTCGGGACGTAACTCTGGATGTAACGACAGAGAATCTCTACTGGGCCAGCCGGCTGATCGGCGCCCTGGCGGACGCACATTACGGAGAGTGCATACAGCACATCGAGCGCTATCAGGAGGCTGTTATGGTCAAAGGCCGGCAGCTGGTCCGCGAATACGATACGAAAATCGCGAACGGCGGGGATGCTGCGGCGCTTTGCGTGGAAGCGAACGAAAAACTCTCCGCCATGGCAAAGGAACAGTCGACCGCTGCGCTGGGCCATGTGCTGGACGAAGCAAGCAAGAAGATGAAGAACGGATACAACCGGGCGGACAATTAAGCAATGGGACAAGGGGACGTTTCTCTCTGCCCCGGCAATCTGGGCCAGAGAGAAGCGTCCCCGTGTGACAGATTCACTCAAACAGCGAAAGGAGAAGGAAATGATCAGGAAAAATGACTGCAGGAGTGCTGTGAAAGGCAGCCCGCTATCCCGCGGATTTCTGTGCCTGTTTGTCCTGGCCTGCATATGCCTGACCCTGTGGATATCACCGGCTGCACAGGCAAAGACCGGCACTGCTTTTACCCGCGCCGTGGCGGAGTCCTCCATCCGGCTTTTCAGGGAAACGCTCAGAATTGCAGGAAAGAATGAAAACGTGCTTATTTCTCCGGACTCCATTCTTACGGCGATGGCTATTGTGGAAAACGGGGCGGCGGGAAGTACGCAGTCTGAAATGAAAAAAGCGCTGGGAGGAGTTTCCGTTAAGAAATATACGAAGTCTCTGGCGGCGCTGCACAAGAGAATCGCTGCTTCTGAAAAGCTGACGTACCAGTCTTCCAATGCAGTATGGTACAAAAAGGGCTTTATCACCCTGAAAGAGAAATTTGTAAAGAAGGTCGTCAGTTCTTTTCAGGCGGAGGTGCGCGCAGCAGAGCTTGATGCGGGAACTGTGAACGAGATCAACGACTGGGTTTCTGAAAAAACCAACGGAAAGATCCGGCAGATTCTGGACCGGCTGGATCCGGACATCCGGCTGGTGATCTGCAATGCTGTTTATTTCAAGGGAGCCTGGCAGGAGCCGTATACTTCTGTGAAGAAACGTAAATTTACCGATTCGGCGGGAAAACGCAAAAAGGTGAAGATGCTGGAAGGAACGGAAAATGTTTACCTGACCATTGACGGAGCGGAAGGCTTTATCAAGTATTATCAGGGCGGCCCCGTAGCTTTCCTGGCACTCCTGCCGCCGAAAGGAACGTCGGTGGAAGAATACGTCAATGGCCTGACGGGGATCGAGTGGCTGAAGGGCTATCAGAACCGACTGAGCAGGAACGTCATTGTGAGCACCAGAATGCCGGAGTTCAGCTACGAGTACAAGGTATCGCTGGAAGAGCCTCTGAAGAAAATGGGGATCAAAGAGGCGTTCGCCGACAATGCAGATTTTTCCAACATGACCAGCCTTTCTGTCTGTATTGACCAGGTCCTTCACAAGACCTACATCAAGCTGGACAGAAAAGGAACAGAGGCAGCTGCTGTTACCGCTGTGCTTGCGAAAGAATCAGCCTTTTACCCGCAGCAGTCGCCGGTCCGGAAAACCGTGTACTTAACCCGTCCGTTTGTATATGCCATCATTGATACACAGACCGGTCTGCCGCTGTTCATCGGGACGGTGAAAAAGATATAGAAGAAAAAGAAAACGAGACAAGATGCGGACTTCCCGGCAAAAAGCCGGAGAGTCCGCATCTTGTTTCGTTTTCTCAGGAGAACAGTTGAAACCGGTGGGACAGGGGACGTTTGTTTCGTTATGCTTTCGGAATATCGAAGCCGGTGAACCGCAGGGCGCACCAGGCATAGCAGGCGGCGCCGACGGGAAGAGCGTCTTCATTGAACAGGCAGCGGGGGCTGTGCACTGCGTAAGGATAGCCTTCGTCTGCGCTTCCGAAGCTGAGGTCAATATAAACCGAAGGAACCCGTCTGGAAATTTCGGAAAAATCCTCTGCGCCGGTTACCGGACCTATGGAATCCTGATACCCCGGGTCTGTCAGTTCCCGGATCCAGCCGGTGACATTTTCGCACAGTACCGGATCATTCCGGGTGGGGGCCAGGGAACCGCGGAATTCTACTGTGGCGGAAGTTCCCAGCGCTTTTGCAGTCTGAACGGCGATTTCCTCGACGCGCCGCCGGAACAGGGCCTGAACGCCTTCATCAAAGGTGCGGAAGGTACCGGTCAGATAACCGGAATCCGGCAGGGCGTTATCGGCGTTCCCTGCGTGAATCTGGCAGACCGACAGCATGGCAGGGGTGAAAGCGGAAACCTCCCGGCTTCGGATGGAGAGAAGTTCCTGTGCAATGACGGTAAGTGCGCGGATGACATCTGTTCCGTGCTCCGGAGTAGCGCCGTGTGTACCGAGGCCGTTTACAGTTACGGTAAAGGCATCTGCAGAGGCTTTGGCCAGCAGGCCGGTTGCTGTAAGGACAGTACCGGTTTTCCAGTGACTGCCTGTCAAACAGTGCATGGCTATGGCTGCATCCACTTTCGGGTTTTCCAGCAGTCCGTCTTCTAACATATGCCGGGCCCCGTTGTATCCTTCTTCTCCTGGCTGGAACATGAGCTTTACAGTGCCGGCTATTTCTTTCCGGTGTGCTGTCAGCAGTCTGGCAGCGCCAAGCAGCATGGCAACATGTGTATCGTGGCCGCACATGTGGGCGGCACCGGAGATTTCACTCTTAAAATCCAGTTCGTTTTCTTCCATAAGAGGGAGGGCATCCATGTCGGCCCGCAGCAGCAGCACAGGACCGGGACGCTCCCCTTCGATCAGAGCTGTAACTCCCGTACATCCGTCTGTGCCGCAGTCTTTGGGAGAAAGCCCCATTTCCGAAAGAGCGTTTTTAATGAGAGCTGCTGTCTGGGGGAGAGACAGTCCGATTTCCGGGTGACGGTGAATGGACCGCCGCCAGGCGATCAGCTCCTGCTTCAGTTCCTGTGCTTCTTCGCATAAAAAATGCATGGTATTCCTCCTTGCGGGATGAAGTAGATATCCTGTCCGGCCGGGATGCGCAGAATACGCAGTATACGAGAAAATTTCTCTTGACAAATCCCGGTGAAATAGTTACAATCTTGTACATCAGGAAAAGCACTAAAAGTGTTCTATAAATCACATTTAGCGCTTTAAATATACCATAAATCAGAACAGCCGTCCAGTGGAAATTTCCGAAAATGCACAAGAAGGATGTTGTGAGGCATGGCAATCAACAAAGGAGGACGTAACATGAAAAATCTCACCAGAAAATGCATCAGCCTGATGCTGGCAGCGGTTATGGTTCTGGGGCTTTTTACCGTCAGCACTCCGGTAAAAGCCGAAGGGTTCAAAATTGCGATCATGCATACGGATGCTTCCCAGGGCGAGGAACCTTCCCGTGCGTTCCAGTCTCTGCAGGCGAAATATCCTGACATCGTGATCGGGTCTGCATTCCCGACCGGCGAGCAGGAAGTTATGGTTTCCACAGCACTCAGCCTTGTCGCGGATCCGGAAGTAAAAGCACTCCTTATTTTCCAGGAACCGGTCGGCACAGCTGCTGCCATCAAGGCATGTAAGGAAATCCGTCCCGATGTCCTGTATATGTGCGGCGTTGTGGCTGAAGACCCTGCGGTTGTAGAAGATGCTTTTGACTTCGCTATTGATCCGGATAAGATCCCTCTGGGCGATACGATTGTAAAACTGGCCAAGGAAATGGGCGCTACCACGTTCATCCATTATTCCTTCCCCCGCCATATGGCTATGGAATCTCTGGCACAGCGTCATGATGTTATGAAGGCCGCCTGCGAAACCTACGGTGTCGAATTTGTAGATGTAACGACTCCCGACCCCCTGTCTGATGCCGGCGTAACCGGTACACAGCAGTTCGTTCTGGAAGATATTCCGAAGGAAGTAGAAAAGTATGGTAAGGATACTGCCTTCTTCGGTACCAACACCGCTATGATGGATGTTATGGTAAAGGCGATTGTGGCAGCAGGCGCTCTGCTTCCTTCTACCTGCGATCCCAGCCCGTTCCAGGGCTTTACCAGCGGTCTGTCCATCGAAATTCCCGAAGACAAGGCCGGAGATCCTGCCTATGCCGTGGAACAGATTTCCGCGAAATTGGCGGAACTGGGCATGACCGGCCGTCTGGCGACCTGGCCTGTTTCCTCCGCGTTCCTGTATGATACCGCAATCTTTGAATATGCAAAGGCCTATGCAGAGGGCACCATTACTGAAAAGAACGACGTAGAAGCAATGGTTAAGATCCTGAAGCAGTGCGCGGATGAGATGTCCGGCATGGATACGAATGTGTATCTGAACCCCTGGAAGGATGGCGACAAGGTGTTTGAGCATCTGTACGGCTTCCAGATGGATTTCCTGCGCCTGTAATAAGACCCGCAGGGAAAAGAAAACAACAAATAATCCGTGGAGGCGCCCCGCTTTTTGCGGAGCGCCTCTTTTCTGGAAAGGATGAAGAAAGAAGAGGTTGAAGATGAAGAATACGGCGGCTACTCCCGTTCTTTCAATCTGCAATGTCGGAAAGGCATTCGGTGAAAACTGGGTTCTCTCCGATGTATCCCTGGATATTATGCCGGGAGAGATTCATGCGATCTGCGGAGAAAACGGTGCGGGGAAGTCCACACTGATGAATATTCTGTTCGGCATGCCGGTGATTCAGTCCACCGGCGGTTATACAGGAAAGATCCTGATCGACGGGGAAGAGCAGAAAATCACTTCGCCGGAACAGGCGATTGCCAAAGGGATCGGCATGGTTCACCAGGAGTTCATGCTGGTGCCCGGCTTTACAGTTGGAGAAAATATCAAGCTGAACCGGGAACCTCTGCTTTCTTCCCTGGCCAGCCGGATTTTCGGCAGCCGGCTGAAAAAGGTGGATTTCGCGAAGATCAGCAGCGAATCGCAGCATACACTGAACCGGCTGGGTGTGGAGATGCAGGAATCCTCCATGATCGAAACACTGCCGGTCGGCTATATGCAGTTCGCTGAAATCGCCCGGGAAATCGACAAGGAAAATACGAAAGTGCTGATTCTGGATGAACCGACGGCGGTTCTCACGGAATCGGAAGCAGAACTGGTTCTGAATATCGTACAGCATCTGTCCGATATGGGGATTGCCGTTGTTCTGATCACGCACAGGATACAGGATATCAAGCAGGTAGCGGATACTGTAACCGTACTGCGTGACGGAAAAAATGTCCGGACGGTAGCGGTGAAGGACATTTCCGAAGGGGAAATAGCCCAGCTCATGGTGGGGCGCGACCTGGATCTGACTGCCATTGAAAAACGAAGCGGAGAGCTTTCGGGTGAGATTGCCCTGACTACGAAAAACCTGGTCGTGGATATGCCGGGTGAACAGGTGAACGGGGTTGACCTGGAAATACGGAAGGGCGAGATTTTCGGGATCGGAGGCCTGGCCGGTCAGGGAAAAGTCGGAATCGCTAACGGACTGATGGGCAACTATCCTACGGAAGGGGAGATTTCCGTGTTCGGAAAGCCTCTGAAGCTGAATTCCCCCAAGGATTCCATTGCGGCAAAACTTGCTTTTGTCTCGGAAGACCGCAGGAGAATGGGGTTTGCGCCGAATCTTTCTATCGGCGAAAACATAGCCGCTCCTTCCATGGTAGCCCACAACCGGTTCTTTAAGAAATTCGGATTCTTCGAACAGGTGGATGAAAAAGCGGTCCGGGAAACGGCAGAAAAGAACATCCAGGAGTTTCAGATTAAATGTACCGGACCGGACCAGCCGGTAGGCACCCTGTCAGGGGGCAATCAGCAGAAGGTCTGTGTAGCCAGCGCACTGGAGCTGTCGCCTGACATTCTGCTGGTGTCAGAACCGACCCGCGGAATCGATGTAGGGGCGAAAAACACGGTTCTCAATACGATTTCCCAGATTAACCGGGAAAAGGGCGTTACGGTCATTTTTACCTCTTCGGAACTGGCGGAACTGAGACAGATGTGTGACCGCATCGCGATTGTTTCCCAGGGAAAAATCGTGGAAATCATGAAGCCGGATGCAAGCGATGAAGAATTCGGCCTGGCTATGTCAGGGGAAAGGAGAGAGGCATGAGTGTTGTCAGGAGAAAAATCCGGGAGTTTGGAATGCCGCGTATCATCATCATCGCCTTTATCCTCCTGATCCTGGTAGGCGCTCTCCTGGAAGGGCAGGATATGGCGACGCTGATCAGCGATTCCCTGGTGCGTGTCGGCCAGAATATGCTGATGGCCCTGGCCATGCTCCCGACGATTCTGGTAGGGGCGGGCCTGAACATGGGCATCGCTATCGGAATTGTTTCCGGAATTCTGGGCGGCCTGATCAGTGTGGAACTTGGACTGGTTGGCTGGGGTGGTCTGATGTTCGGCATTCTGCTGGCCATCTGTGCCGGTACTGTCGGAGGTTTTATTTACAGTCTGCTTCTGAACAGAGTCCGCGGGTCGGAAATGCTGATTGGAAATTACCTCGGTTCTACGGTTGTCTATCTGATGTGTATGTTCTGGTTTGCAGCTCCTTTTAAAAACCCGACCATTATCTGGCCTATGGGCGGGAAGGGCGTCCGTACTACCATTCCCGTCAGCGATTTCTTTGAAAAAGTACTGAACCGTTTCCTGATGTTCAAGATCGGCAGGGTGACCATTCCTACCGGCCTGTTTCTGTTTGTGTTCCTGGTCTGTTTTCTGGTGTACCTGTTTACGAAGAGCCGCACGGGCATGATCCTGCGTACGGTCGGCAACAATCCTTCCTACGCGGCTATGTCCGGCATCCATATCAATAAAGCCCGTATCATCGGAATTACGCTTTCCACGGTGCTGGCGGCTATCGGAATCAACGTCTACGCCCAGAGCTATGGCTTTTACCAGACTTACGAAGGTCCTCTGACCATGGCGTTCACTCCCATGGCGGCGATTCTCCTTGGCGGAGCCACGATGAAAAACGTAAAGATCCGTCATGCCGTTATCGGCACTTTCCTGATTCAGACGCTGCTTACGACAGCCCTTCCGGTCTGCAATCAGCTGTTCCCGGAAAGCAACCTTTCCGAAGTATTCCGGATTATCATTTCCAACGGGATTATCCTGTATGCCCTGACGCAGGCGGGAGGTGACAGAAGATGAAGATAAAACGTTTTCTGATGTCAAATGCGGTTCCGATTCTTTTCGCGTTTCTGTGCATCGCCGGGATCCGGCTTTCCGGAACTCCCATTGCCACCATTCTTTCAGACGTAGTCAACCGGTTTGACCGGAACATCCTGCTGGTGCTTTCTCTGATTATTCCGGTCACCTGCGGCCTGGGCATGAATTTCGGTATCGTTCTTGGAGCTATGTGCGGCCAGATGGGTCTGGTGTTTGTAACACTGATGAATCTGACGGGAATGACAGCTATTCTGGCTGCCGCCCTGATCGGTCTGGTGACAGCCGTCATCTGCGGAATTCTGGCCGGAAAGCTGCTGAACCGCACGAAAGGCCAGGAAATGATCACCAGTATGATCGTCGGATATTTTTCCAACGGTATCTATCAGTTTATATTCCTGTTCCTGATCGGCGGCGTGATCCATATTTCCCATAAGATCATTCTTTCGGGCGGGGTGGGTATCAAAAATACCATCGATTTGAGCCATCTGCAGTACTCTCTGGATAATCTTAAGATCTTCGGGCTGGGCGGCAAAGTGGACGTCTTTACCGGTATTATCTTTTTCGCCGTCTTCTTCGCAGCCTGCATGACGATTTCCGCACTGCGGAACAGGAAGTTTGACCGCAATTATATCATCCGTACCGCGATCTGCGCAGTTTTTGTCGTCGCTTCTCTGATCATGACCGGTCAGGAAAGGTTTATGATGGCAAAGATGCTGATCCGCATTCCGATCCCGTCCTTCCTTCTGGTTACTTTCTTCTGCTGGCTGATTACCTGGTTCATGAAAACCAAACTGGGGCAGGATATGCGGGCGATCGGCCATGACCGTGATGTGGCACTGGCTTCCGGGATAAAGGTTGACCAGACCCGTATTATCGCGGTTGTTATTTCCACCGTGCTGGCAGCCTGGGGGCAGATCATGTTCTATCAGAATCTGGGAACAGTGGATGCCTATTACGGTCATGAAAAAGTGGGAACATTCTGTGTGGCGGCCATCCTGATCGGCGGCGCTTCCGTAAAAAAGGCCAACATCGGACATGCGATCCTCGGGACCATTCTGTTCCATCTGCTGTATAATGTCAGCCCTCTGGCTTCGCAGAAGCTGTTTAACGATTCCATGGTAGGCGGCTATTTCCGTATGACAATCTGCTACGGCGTAATTGCTGTCGCACTGATGCTCCATGTTTGGGAAAGCAGGAACAGCGGTCTGAAGGAAAAGCGGGGAGAGAAAAAATCCGGAAAACCCGCGAAGGCACTTTGAGAGGAGAGAATATAACGTGAAGGAACATGCTTTTTTTGAACGTTCCCTTCCGGCGGCGGAAGGTGTCCGGGCTTCGGATCTGGCGGAGCTGTACCGGTATCTGGAGGATCCGGCACTGGGACTTCATTCTTTTATGGCAGTAAGGCACGGTAAGGTCATCGCGGAAGCGTGGTGGAATCCTTATGCGCCGGAAAAGCCGCATACACTTTTTTCTGCCAGTAAGTCGTTTACCGGTCTGGCGGTGGGTCTGGCTGCAGAGGACGGCCTGCTGTCACTGACAGATAAAGTGGTTTCTTTCTTCCCGGAACGGCTTCCGGCCAGAACGGGAGAATATATGGAAAAAATGACAGTGAAGGACCTTCTGACCATGAGCACAGGTTTTGCGAAGGATCCGCACGATTTTCCCTGGCCCAGACCGGATGATGTAAACGGAACCGGGGCGCATTGCTGCCATGCAGGCATTGAACTGCCGCTTATAGACTGGATCCGCGGATTCTTTGACCATTATGTCTCCTATGAGCCGGGTACGGAATTTGTGTATTCTACGGAAGCCAGCTACATGCTTTCTGCGATTGTTCAGAAAGCCGTCGGCTGTACAGTTTCGGAATATCTGAACCGGAAGATGTTTATCCCCATGGGGATCGGCGAACCGTTCTGGGAGGAAAGTCCGGACGGCGTCAGCTGCGGCGGATGGGGCCTGATGCTGACGACAGAGGAACTGGCAGCCGTAGGTCAGATGATGCTGAATGGCGGGGTATTCAACGGCAGACGTATTCTCCCGGAGGCGTATATCCGGGACGCAACATCTCCGCATGTAAGCACTGCCCACCTGGGCCGGCCCTTCTGCAATGGGTACGGTTATCAGATCTGGCTGGATGACCGGGAAGGCACTTATATGTTCCAGGGGGCGTTCGGGCAGATCCTGGCCGTGATTCCCGGGAAAGATATGGTCCTTTCTTATACCAGCGGCGCGAACCGCCCCGAAAGGGATAAGGTCTGGAATCACATTTGGGAGCTTCTGTTGGACAGAGTGGACAAAGAACCGGCAAAAGAAGCAGAGGCAGAGAAGAGGGATCAGGCGGAACTGAATCGCCTGACCGCCGGTATGAAAATACCGGCCGCGAAAGGAAAACCTTCCTGGGAGATGCCGGAGAAGGCAGTTTACAGCGGCAGGGAATATCTTCTGGGGGACAATCGCCTGAACTTTTCCATGTTCTCCATGAAATTCGCCGGGAACCCCGGAGAAACTGACCGGCTGACCATGGAAGTCCCGGAAGGCAGATTTACGGTACCTGTCGGGTATGGCTGTTTTGCACAGGGAAAAACCTGCGTGCCTACAGAGAAAACCGATACGGATGTCTCCGTTGTCTTTGAGTCCGTCAGCTGCTCGGGAGCCTGGACGGATAAGGGTTATCACCTGATCCTGTGCTTTGATGAAACAAGCTATATCAACGAGATGATGGTGGAATTTACGCCCGGCGGTATAAAGCTGCATCACAGCCGAATCTGCTCCTTCTATCCTGCAGTCAACGCTTTCCTGACAGGAGTAGAGGACCGGACAGAGTAACTGAACGAATGGAATGAAAAGGGCAGTCCGGAGTATCGGCCTTGTTCCGGAGTGATCCGGCGCGTAAGGCCCGGGCTGCCCTTTATGTAAGAAGAGGAGCGAAAAATGGCTGGAAGCGGAGGAACATTCCGTGTCGCGGTGCTTTCGCGAAACAAAAGACAGTCTACAAGACAGATGATGGACAGCGATTACATGGACTGTCTGATAGACTTTTACCCCGTGGATTCACTGCAGGAGATCGGCGAAAAATTCCTGAAAGTCCGGGATGCGTACGACGGGATTCTCACAAGCGGCCTGTTTTCTGACCGTATTATCGCGTGCAATAACGATATCGGCATTTCGCATCGTTATGTAGCCGCATCCGCGGAAAACTACTATCGCCAGATCCTGCTCCAGCTGATGCATCATCCGGAACTGGAACTGTCCCGGATCCGTCTGGATCTGATGGAACGCGGACAGAACCTGGCGCAGATTATTGAAAGCAATGCGCTGGTTACACTGATGCATGATGAACATGCCAGAGTATATAAAATGAACCCTTCAGAGGTGGTCGCTTTTGAACAGGAAATGCTGGCCCGCCATGAGTGGGCAATCCGGCATGGAAACTATCAGCTGTTTATGACGCGTTCCCCGATTGCGGACGCCATGTTTGCCCGGTACAATGTAAAATATGTGTATGTGGATTTCACGCATGAAGAAGTAACGGACGCGCTGAAGAGCCTCCGGAAAGACATGCAGCTGAAGCGCCTGAAGGGCGGTCAGATTGCCTGTATCCGTCTGGAGATCGTCAGAGAAGACAGCGCAGAAAAACGGGAGAAGCTGAAAAGCGTCCTGGAGGAATATCAGCGCCAGTATAAGCGTGTTCTGTCCGGCTGGCAGGAGAGAGAAAACGGTTTTCTGCTGATGACGGATGCCAGAACTGTGGATGAGATTACTCATGTCCGCCGTTACAGCAGTTTGTCCGGTTTTCTGGGAAGCCGGATGGGAAGAGAAGTACTGGTAGGATACGGGATCGGCAATACAGTGCAGGATGCTGAAGAAAATGCGGCTGCCGCCATCAATTATCACCGCAGCGCACCGATGGATGCGTCCTGGGCATATCTGGTGGACGAGAATGGCCAGGTGAATTCGCTGGATACCAATGTCGTTGAGATTTCTCCGGGAGATCTGGGAAAAAGTCTTCCGTCAAAGTCCGCCGGGGTACTGGAATCCACTGTTAACCGGATAGCACGTACTGCCCATCTGTCTTCCCGTATTGTGATGCACCTGATTATGGCTCTGAGGAGGGAGAACCGGCGGGAAGCAGGTTCCGAATGGCTGATCCGGGAAATGGGAGTTTCTCCCAGAACCGCCAACAAGATTTTGTCAAACCTGGAAAAAGCGGGATATGCGGAAATCACCGGACGGACTATGCAGGTCAGCAAAGGACGGCCGTCCAATATATACCGCTTCCGCTTTGAGCAGGAAGAACAGGCATAAGATAAGACGGGGGACGTTTCTGTCTGTCGCGTTTAAGGCCGGGACAGACGAAAACGTCCCCTGTTCCGTACCAGTACTATATTCAGGATTGAAAAAATAGTAGAGCTATTTTCGATGAATTGCAGGGAGAAGAATTGTTTTAAAATTAATGTCAATTGACAAAAACGCCCAAACTGGTATGTTCAGGTTGTCAGCTGTCTGCCCGGAAACAGCAGGAGCCGATGGAGAAAACTGTACATCTTCTGTGTGATCAGAACCCCGCAGAACGGAGGTTTCTGAAGAAAGGAGACGGATCATGAACAACCTGAAGAAAGCCCTGGTACTCGGGCTGGCTGTGGCAGCCTGCACACTGGCGCTGCCCCGTACGGCAAAGGCCGTGGAACCCATTGACCTGAACACCTATCTGATGGAGAATACAGTAACTTCCGAAAATCCTCAGACCGGTGCGATCAGCCGATCTCTGGAAATTGACCGTTCTCTGGTGAATGAGCATAAGATCCAGGGCTACATGAGCTACACTCTGGCCAGCGGCCGCACCATCAAGATGTATATTGGCGAGCATGCTCCGCTGCGTGCCTACATCACGGTGGTTGCCCTGCCGAACGGCGTAGAAGACACCTATGCATTCCTGGAGGAGCAGGGCTGGATCGAACTGGCGGATGCCAATGGCGAAATGATCTTCGTGCTGGAACCACAGGACGGCGTCTGGGGGACTCCGGAAGAGGAAGCTTCCTACCTGTTTGACACCATCGCCGAGAATATCGGCAACAATGCTTTCGGCCTGCGCCAGAGCACAGCCGGCGGCATTGTAACCCGAGGCAGCTTTGACGTGGAAGACGGCACCCGGGTGTCCGTTTTCACCGGCCATTCCACCAACTATTATGTGGGCTACGGAGAGGGCTGCGCGGTTCTGGAATCCTGGACCTCCAATAACCCTAAGTATGTAGCAGCGCAGGCCTTTATCGGCGGCGAGAGCGTCGGTGAGGAAATTCTGCAGAAAAATGCCGCAACGACTTACAACGGCTTTAACACAGGCAGCTACTATCCCGGTATGGACGAACTGACATTCCGGATGGATCTGCTGAAGCTGATGATGGACGGCGCGATCTCCAGCAAAGATTTCCTGACCAATGCGGATATCGCTGTTCCTACTCTGTTTGCCGGTTATGCCGCGGACGATGTCAGCGTTGCTTACTGGAAGGGCGTGAACGACTGCGTAGAAGAGGCGGAAGACGGCGTGTATCATCAGGCGGCGGATTCTGACGCCTGGCAGACCGATTACAACAACACCCTGGCTGCGGAAATGGGCAGCGCATATGGTATTTCTGAAGTTGTCGTGAAGGAAGAAGCCGAAATGGCAGCCGCGGATATCCGCGCCTTCGTCTCTCAGTATACCCGTTACACGACTCCTTCTGCTTACAGCAATGCCCTGGGCATGAGAACGGATTATTATCCCGTAGCCAAGGCGGCCCGTACCGCAGCGGAGAGCGGTGAAGCCATTCAGACGATTGCCTATGCCTCTGTAGAAGGTGATGAGAAGGAAGCTGAAATCCGCGCGCTGGAATCCGCTCCTCTGACGGTTTCTCTGCTGGATTATACAGCCGGCAATGTGTATGACCTGGTACTGGCTTTCAATGATTACGATGAAGATGGTGTGAAGGATCCTCGTGAAGTGATCCTGTATGTACCTGAGAAGGCAAAAGAATACGGCGAGAAGGGGGCTCCCATTGTGATGGTATATCCCGGCATGACCCAGGCTGCCTGCACCTTCTTTGACTGCACCATGTGGTGGCATATGGCCAATATGGATGGCTGCGTGATCGCGATCATCGGTGAATATACCGCCAGCAATCCTGCTTCCCTGATTTACGGGAGCAACGAAGACTCCGCGAACATGACCCGCGCCACCATTCAGATTCTGGACAAAGTTGTCAGCGAGAAGGAAGGCGTGAAGATGGATCTGACCCGTGTATACGGCAGCGGCCATTCGCTGGGAAGCCGTCTGAGCCAGACCCTGACCCATACTACCGAATCCGGCTACTATGCCGCTGTCGGCAGCACCTCCTTCACCAATACTGATTTCAGCGGTGAAAACGGCATGCCTTCCATGGTTTCCATCGGACAGGCTGATCTGAACTTCATCCTGACTGAACCGTGGGTGGAAGATGCAGCGACCGGCAACAGCACCTATAACTGGGTGAAGAACTGCCTGGCTTACAATGGCGTTACCCTGGAGTTTGAAGACAATGTCAAGGAAAGCTTCCTGGCAACCTGCCTTGCCTGGACAGAAGAAGGCCGTTACCACAGTTACTGCTGGGCAGATGCGGACAATGCTGACGTACCCGTGGTGCAGTTCAACCGGACCATCGCCCGTGAACACAACAGCATGCCGATCGAAGCCCGCTTTGCCTGGGAATTCGTGAAGCATTACAGCCTGAAGGATGGCAGCCGCTGGTACAGCCCGTCCGCTTTCGCTGAAGAAGGCGATGAAGTACACATCATCCAGAGTGCAGCAGACATCCATTGATCAACAGTCTGCACCTGTATCTGCAGGCAGGAAGCCCCTGTGTTCCGACAAGGAACACAGGGGCTTCCCCTTTTCTTATTGGCTTTTTATCTCAGTGAGAGAAGACCCCCACCTCTTAGGTGGTGGGTAAACGCTTACTCGTCTCAGTGGGGGTCTAATCTCCCACTGAGATAAAAGCCTCCGGCGGATCGCAGGCGCGCACAGAGGAAGGTGCTTCGCACCGTGCGCGCCGCGGCAAGAACGCCGG
>CACZQT010000261.1 GCA_902783295.1 uncultured Lachnospiraceae bacterium | reverse complement strand
TCGATGTTCGGGTCAATGTCTTCGAGAATTTCCAGTACTTGTTCAAGTGTATCCATGATGTGCTTCCTTTCGCTTTATTGTAATAATGAATTGTTATAAGTAATAACAGGCAGATCCGGATATTCCTGCACGGGAGCCCGGACCGCTCTGTAGTATATCACAGAAGAAACTCTTGTGGAAGAACTTTTTTCAGGAAACACGGGTGAAATCAGTGTTTCATTAATGGTATTCTAAGGAAACACGGATTTAATCAGCACTTCCCTGGTTTTGGAGAAGATTTTCAATTCCTTCCGCCGGTCCTGCCGGAGGGATTTTCCAGAAGTTCTGCAAAACAGGCGGCAGCCATGGCAGCCATAGGATGCCCTGCCTGTGTTTCTTTGCGGCCGGTTTCCTGCAGGAACCGGATAAGGTCGGGGATTCCCTCTGAAGGTGTATCGGTCCGCGCCGGTTCCTCCTCTTTGTCAAAGTGGCTTTTCCGGCTGTCTGAAACAATTTTACCGATCAGGTCAGCAAAAGCGATCCGGCTGCGGTTGTCCGGAAGAGATGCATAGCAGTCAGCAATGGCCTGTACCAGTTCGGGATCGAAACGGCGGATTACACAGCGCCTGCACTGGTACAGGGAATTTTCATCCCCGTTTCTGCAGGCGGCCAGAAGCTGACTGCGTGAAGCGTGAAATACCAGCTCCCGGTGGTCCATACAGCGCAGGACCCGTTTATACAATGCCAGTTCCGCATCGGTACAGAGACGAAGCTCTTCCTCCTCCAGAGGCTCGCTGCTGTTCGCGGGCATCTCACCGGTACGGCAGATCTGTTCAAAGGACTGTTCCAGGCCGGCAGCCAGGCGGTTCATATCCTCCCGCGACAGCGCTCCTGCCTTTTTCTTTGCCTGGGACGGCCATGAAAATCCATACTTTCTGGCGGTCAGCAGATGCCGCAGCAGATGGATGTATTCGGAAGGAGCCAGGACCCCGTCAAAGGCCATCGTAAGATAGGGAAGCCAGCCTTCATTTACAGTGTCATCATCCAGTTCCGGCAGGTTCATGACGCGAAGCCTGTTCTCCGGCTGTGCCAGGCTGCGCTGGAAATCCCGTGCTTTCCGGAGCTGTTCGCGGATGCGGGCTTCGTTCCAGTCCCCGGTCATGATGCTGTCCTTCAGACAGTCAGGCATACAGCGTTCTTCGTAATGACCCCGGTATTTCTGCTGGAGCCTGTTCAGGCCATAGCCATACAGGCTGCTCCTGGAGATTTTCCCGTTTTTGGCCAGCATGGTAAAGAGGACGAACGAACTGAAATACCGGCGGATATCATCTTCCGGGATCCTTTCTTCACGGCACCATAGGAAAACCCGCTCAAAATCCTGCAGGCCGCAGCGAAGAGAACGGATGTTGTGCAGTTCACAGTCCCGCAGCAGGGAAATCAGAGACTCCCGGCTTTCCTGCAGGAAGAGAAGGTATTCGCTGCTTTCACTTCTGTACTGGGAAATGATGTTCTGTATAACCGCGGCATCATCCATCTGCAGGCGGACGGTGCGTTCGATCAGCTTTTCCTTCATCTCGGAATAGACCAGATACTCTTTCTTCCGGCTGTCCGTGCTGACTGCTCCGGATGCAGAACGGTTTTCAATTTTCTCTTCATTGGCCACTATAATGGTTTTGATATGAAGATTCTCGCAATATTCGTTGATGCAGCCGAGAAGTTCCACCTGGGAGAGGCTGGTCCTTTCGAGGTCGTCGAAGGCCAGGATGAGGCGGCGGCCTGCGGCCTGCGGCGCCGGGCGGCTTCCGGACGGGACAGACCCGGGAGGGCAGAGTTCTCTCTGCCTGTCTTCAAAGGCCTGCTGGACCTTCCGGCGGATTCCGTCCAGGGATTCTTCCCCAAACAGGGAGATGCGCAGAATGACATAAGACTCCCCCAGAGCGTCAGGAAGGTCGACATCCAGCAGATGTGTTTTTCCGGAGCCCCATTCTCCACAGAGAAGCAGGGCTCCGAATGTATTTTCTTCACGGCAGTACCGTACAATTTCAGTCAGCGTAGGATTCACAGATCTGTTCATACAGATATCCTTTCCGGTTTCTGATTTGGAACTGCAGAACATCGTACCATAGATTGAAGACTGCGTCAAAAGGTCTTTTTCCGTTTTTTCGTTTGCCTTACCAGCCTGGATTATGATATCCTGTCTGTAAATACCGACGGAACAGAAAACGGAAAAGGCACCGTCGGTAGTGCCTTTTAACAGGAGAAGAGGGGAAGAGAAACTATGGAACCTGTCAGAGAAAACCCGCTGGGAACACAGCCTATCCCGCGTATGCTGCTGAAATTCGCGATTCCCAGTATTATCGCCATGATGGTGAGCTCCCTGTACAACCTGGTGGACCAGATCTTTATCGGCCATTCCATCGGACCGCTCGGGAATGCTGCCACCAATATTGTTTTTCCGCTGAATACTACCTGTACGGCTATCGGCCTGCTGCTGGGAATCGGCGGGGCGGCAGCCTTCAACCTGGCCATGGGAGCCAGGGATGAAAAACGGGCAGCTTTTTACGCCGGGAACGCCTTCACCGGTCTGGTCTTTCTCGGAATTCTGCTGACAATAACCGCAGAGCTGTTTCTGGCACCTATGCTGCGCTTTTTCGGTTCCCCGGAAGATGTGCTGCCCTATGCGATGGAATATACCAGGATCGTTGCCATCGGCTATCCCTTCCTGATCAGTTCCATGGGCGGGGGCCATCTGATCCGGGCGGACGGCAGCCCTCGCTACATGCTGTACTGCAACCTTTCGGGAGCCATCCTCAATACGTTTCTGGATGCCCTGTTCGTGTTCGGCTTTGGCTGGGGAATGACCGGCGCGGCGCTGGCTACGGTGATCGGGCAGATTCTCTCTTTCGCCCTGGTGATCCGGTATATGCGTTCCTTCAAGACCCTGCGGCTTACACGGGACCGCTTCCTGCCGCAGGCGGAATATGTGAAGCGTGTTATTTCTCTGGGGACTGCTCCGTTTTTTAATCAGATGGCCATGATGGTGGTGCAGATTGTCATGAACAAATCCCTGCGTTACTATGGTGCGCTGTCGGTGTACGGAGAATCCATCCCGCTGGCCTGCTCCGGCATCATCGCCAAGGTCAGCATGATTTTCTTCTCCATCATTATCGGAACGTCCCAGGCCATGCAGCCGCTGGTGAGCTTTAACTACGGGGCGAAGAAATACGACAGAGTGCTTCAGACCTATCGGCTGGCACTGACGGTCGCGGGAATCGTGTCCCTGACCTCCTTCCTGGCCTTCCAGCTTTTGCCCCGCCAGATCATCAGTCTTTTCGGAGAAGGTTCGGAGGAATATTTCCGGTTTGCCGTACGGTATTTCCGGATCTTTATGATGCTGACTCTGGTCAATTTCTTA
>CACZQT010000260.1 GCA_902783295.1 uncultured Lachnospiraceae bacterium | reverse complement strand
TTAGTATTATTTTATCATGGCTTTAATTCTTCCGCAATATTTTCCCGTGGACAACCCGGCATATTTGAGATACGATGTCAGAAGAAGGAAGTCGTCTGCATCAAACGGAGGCAAGCCATGAATGTTTTTGATATCATCGGACCGGTCATGATCGGTCCCTCCAGTTCCCATACAGCCGGAGCCGTCCGTCTCGGACGGGTAGTCAACAAACTGATCAACGGCCGGGAGCTGAAGAAAGTGGAAATCACCCTCTCCGGATCTTTCGCCCAGACCTACAAAGGACATGGAACAGACCGCGCACTGCTGGCAGGAATCATGGGATACCACAGCTATTCACCGGAGATCCGGGATGCTCTGACCATTGCCGATGCGCGCGGTATTGACTACACCTTCCTGAAAGAAGATATTAAGGATGCGCACCCCAATACTGCCCGCATCCATTTTTTCCTGATGGACGGCAGCGAAGGGATCATGCAGGGAGCCAGCATCGGCGGAGGGAACATTCTGGTGAATCAGATTGACGGGATGCACGTAGAGTTCAACGGGGACAACAATACGCTGCTGGTCATGCATCAGGATAAGCCGGGTGTCATAGCGGCTGTCACTCAGCTGATGCATTGGGAACACTCGGAGCTGAATATTGCGAATTTCCGTCTTTCCCGTCAGAGTAAAGGCGGCAATGCGATCATGACCATCGAAATCGACGGCCAGCTGCCTGAAGAGCTGCTCGCGGCCATCCGGAAAATACAATTCGTATCCAATGCGATCCTGATCCGCAGAATCTGATGATCAGTGCATCATCATTTGACCCCGATATCATCTGATGGAGGAAATATCGATGCTGAAATATGAATCTGTCGCAGAGCTGGTGCAGGAAGCCGAAAAGAGAGGGCTGAAAATCAGTGAAGTGGTACTGGCTGACCAGGCGGAAGCCATGGAACTCTCCCCCCTGGAAGTCTATGAAAAAATGGAAATCGACTTTATGGTCATGCAGGCCTCTGTAGAGGCGGGACAAAAGGAAACCCAGCGCTCCATGTCAGGACTGACCGGGGGCGAAGGCTTTAAGATGAAAACCTATGCCGAAAAAACCGGCGGTCTCTGCGGAAGCTTTCTTTCCAAAGCCATCGCCCGGGCTCTGGCTGTTGCCGGCTGCAATGCATCTATGGGAAGGATCGTAGCAGCCCCGACAGCAGGGAGCTGCGGCATCCTTCCCGGCTGCCTGATCTCCCTTCAGGAGGATAAAGGGATTCCCGAAAAAGACGTTGTCATGTCGATGTTTACCGCCGGCGCATTCGGAATGGTAATCGCCAGGCGCGCCAGTATTGCCGGTGCCCAGGGCGGATGTCAGGCAGAATGCGGAAGCGCGGCGGCTATGGCTGCAGCAGCGCTGGTGGAAGTGATGGGCGGAAGTCCGGCTCAGTGTGCAGATGCCTGCGCGATTGCCATCGCCAACCAGCTGGGTCTGGTCTGCGACCCGGTCGCCGGACTGGTGGAAATCCCCTGCATCAAAAGAAATGTTTCCGGGCTTGTTATCGCTTTTTCCAGCGCAGATCTGGCCCTTGCGGGAATCGAGGCAAGAATTCCCGCGGATGAATGCCTGGATGCCATGCGCAAAGTCGGAGATACAATGCCTGAAGCTCTGAAGGAAACAGCCAAAGGCGGGCTGGCTTCCACCCCCACCGGGCTTAAACTGCAAAAGCAGGTATTTTCTTAAGCCCCACGTTACGATCTGTTCCCGGCCGGGCAGGCGGAGGCCATCCTCTCCTGCCCGTTTTTCTTTATAAAGAATCCCCCGATGTCAGGTAGCGGATAAACCGGGCAGCGGCCCCCTGAGGCTGCTGCCCCTGAAGAATCGTCAGGTAAATATTCCTCTGGTAGGCTCCGGAAGGGAGCGGATGGCGGATCACCCGGTACTGGCTCAGATGAACGTCTGACCAGGGAATCAGGGCGTACCCAAGTCCGTATTCCACCAGGGAAGCAATCGCCGCCTCTGTCGGTCCCCGGTACCGGAACTGAAACGACACATGCTGTTCTTCCGCGATCTGTTTCAGGAAACCGTTCGTAGCAGATTCCTCCACATATCCGATCAAAGGATTCGCCGCCACTTCCTCCCAGCTGGCAAGAGGCGCCTTCCCTTCCGCGGAAATCAACACCATTGGCTCGGAAATTACGGGAATCTGCACCAGCCCTTCCGCGTCGCTCCGGGAGCAGAGAAGCAGGTCATATAAGCCGTTTTTCAGACGCCTCACCAGTTCCTCGGTATTCTCTGTTACCAGTTCAAACTGGACACCCTGGTTTTCAGGCCTGGACAGGAATTTCTGCATGTTCGAAGGGAAATAATCTCTGAGCAGCGGGGTAATGCATCCCAGACGGATCATGGTTTCATGCAGATCAGCCAGACGTGCCATATGTGCCCTGGCTTCCTCTGTTTCCCTTATGATCTTTTCCGCATGCGCCAGGAATTCTCTCCCTGCGTCTGTCAGGTATAAGCGGTGTCCTCTGCGTTCAAACAGCAGAATTCCCAGCTCTTCTTCCAGATTTGCCATGGAAACGCTGAGACTCGGCTGGGAGATGAACAGTTTCTCCGCTGCATGCCCCATATGCCCGGTCACTGCCAGTGTCTGAAAATAAAGCATCTGATTCAGCGTCATCTTTTCATTCCTCACGATAGTTTAAATCTATTAAACTCTAATTATATAATATTAGACTTATTGTATAACATGCGCTACAATACAGTCAATGACAAAGCAAAGAAATTTGTGACTGTTCAGAACCATGCAGACACTGTAAAATCAGACACATAGTTCACAGCAGAGCCGGCTGTCAGCTGATCGTCCCGGCAGAGCCTGTGAATCGTAACCCATATTATTGTCTAAGGAGGAGAATATCATGGAAAAAGAGCAGAAAACGGTTGTGATCGGAACTCTTGGGGCCGGTTACGCAGCCAGGCTTCACGGCAACGGTTATAAGAAGGTTTCCGGCGTTCATGTCCGCCTGAAAACCATCTGCGATATCCAGGTGGAGCTGGCGGAAAAGGTAAAAGAAGAATTCGGCTATGAAACAGTCTGTTCTGATTATGACCAGATGCTGGCCGACCCTGAAATCGATGTCATAGACATCGTAACACCTCCCTTCAATCACGTGGATATGGCTATCAAAGCCATCCGGGCCGGGAAGCACGTTATCTGTGAGAAACCTCTGACCGGTTATTTCGGGGAAAAGGGCCAGGAAAACGTGGGGACCGTTTCCAAAGCTCTGATGTACCGTGAAATCCTGGCTTCTATGGACAGGCTGAAAGAAGTCCTGGACGGAACAGACCGGAAATTCTTTTACGCGGAAAACTTTGTCTACGCAACGCCCGTGCAGAAAGCTGCCGAAATCATCCGTGCCAAGAAGAGCAAAGTTCTGTTCATGAAAGGGGAAGAAAGCCTGAAAGGTTCCAGTTCTCCTGTAGCCGGAAAGTGGAACCGCACCGGCGGCGGTACGCTGATCCGCACCGGCACACACCCTCTTACCGGTATGCTCTGGCTGAAGCAGCAGGAAGCGGCTGCCCGGGGTGAAGTGATTACCGTAAAAAGCGTCACGGCAGACTGCGGCAGGTCCACGGAATGCCTGACCGAATATGAACATCGCCACATCGCAGCCAGACCGGAAGACGTAGAAGACTTCGGCGTGATCATCATCACCTTCTCTGATGGAACCAAGTGCATGACCATTGCCTCTGATACGGTCCTTGGCGGGACGAAAAACTATATTGAAGTATACAGCAACGACAGCTCCCTGATGTGCAATATTACACCTACAGACATTCTGAACACCTACTTCCTGGATGAAGAAGGCCTGGAGGATGTCTACATCTCCGAAATGCTCCCGTCCAAGCTGGGCTGGAACAAGGCTTTCGTTTCCGACGAGATCATCCGGGGATATATGGGCGAGCTGCAGGATTTCATGGATACCATCGCCTACGACGGCACGCCCTCTTCGGGCTTCAGCCTGGCCTATGAGTCCATGAAGGTGATGTATGCTGCTTATCAGGCAGCGGAAGAAGGACGGCGCATCGATTTCTGATACGCCGGCACATTCTTCCTTGTTTCATGATCCAACCGTCTCTGGGCGGGGAATATATATATTATAAAGGAGGGTTCATCATGAAACTCAGGAACTTTATGGCTTTTGCCCTGGTTCTGGCTATGTCTGCTTCCACATCCGCTTTTGCTGCGGATTACAGCAGCCTGGATCCCGTGGAGCTGATCGGCGCGGATGCTTCTTCCAACGGAGCTGTGTGCCAGCAGTTCGGCGAACTTGTCACCCAGAAGGTAAGTGATATTACCGGCGGAAAACTGACCATTGACTATCATCCCAATTCTGATCTGGGCGGCGATGTTGACATCCTGCGCCAGGTACAGTCCGGTGATATCGATATCTCCGTTGGCCAGACTGCTCCGGTTGTGTCCTTCGTCCCGGATGTCGCTGTATTTGACCTCCCCATGGTATTCGCAAAGTATGACGGCGAAACCATCGACAAGGTTCTGAACAACCCGGATTCCGAGTTCTATCAGAAACTGTCCGCTTCCTACGAGGCACAGGGCTATCACCTGCTTGGCTTCCTGCAGAATGCCACCTACCGTCTGACCACTTCCAACAAAGAACTGGCTACTCTGGCAGACTTCCAGGGACTGCAGATCCGTACTATGGAAAATGCCAACCATATGGCATTCTGGACAGCCCTTGGCGCCGAGCCCACTCCTCTGGCATGGCCGGAAGTATATATCGCTCTGCAGAACAACACCATCGCCGCTCAGGAAAATGCCGCTGATACCTGCCTTGGCGCGAACCTGCAGGAAGTTCAGAAGTATCTGTCCTGCACCAACCACATCCTGTATCTGAATGAAATCATCATCAGCAAGGATAACTTTGAAAAACTGGATCCCGCCTATCAGGAAGCCCTGCAGCAGGCCGTCAGCGAAGCAGCTGCAGAACTTCGCCCGAAGCTGGCTCAGATCGACGCCGACAATAAGAAGGGTCTGGAAGACGGCGGCATGACCATCACCGAATACGATGCTGATTTCTACGATACTATTCTGAACCTGGATACCGTAAAGCAGCTGTATGCGGATATTGATGCTAAGGTGAACGGCCTTGGAACCATCCTGCAGAACGAACTGGCAGGGAACTGATCCGTTATCAGTTTCAATACACATTGCGGAGGACAGCAAGATACTTCTTCATAAATCAACTGCGTAATCATCTCGCAGGGGGGAAACCATCCGGTTTCCCCTTTTTTCATTGTTTTTCTTTTACCATTTTGCCGGCTCTGTAAGAAGGAATTTCTCCCGGATGCAGGGGATCACTTCTTCCTGTTGTGCATCCTCTCCTTTTCCTGTTCTCAGCAGGATCTTTTTCTGATATACTGGTTTTCAGAAGACGATTTTTTACGAGGATGGTGTTACTATGAATATCCTTATTGTGAACGGCTCTCCGGCCGGAAAGAACAGTATTACCCTGCAGACAATGGAATATCTGAAAGCCCTGTTTCCGGCACCGCATTATGACATTCTCCATGTCGGGCAGAGAATACGGGCGATTGAAAAGGACTTCAC
>CACZQT010000259.1 GCA_902783295.1 uncultured Lachnospiraceae bacterium | reverse complement strand
GACTTTAAAACAACATTTTGTGAGAAAGAAGACATCCTATGAAAATCACTATACTGGCAGTGGGGAAATGCAAGGAGAAATACTGGCTGGACGCGATTGCGGAATACCGGAAGCGCCTGGGACGCTATGCCGAGGTAGAAATCCTGGAAGTGGCTGATGAAAAGACGCCGGACGGGGCCTCGGAGAAAGAGGAACTTCAGATCAAGGAGCGGGAAGGGGAACGGCTGCTGCGCCGCCTGCGGGACGACGCACCGGTCATTGCCCTGGCCATAGATGGGGAAGCCATGGATTCGGAAGAACTGTCGCGCCGGATAGAAGCCCGGATGACAGGAGGAGCCAGCCATCTGCAGTTTGTGATCGGCGGTTCGCTGGGGTTGTCGGAAGCTGTACTGAAAAGGGCTGATAAAAAGCTCAGCTTTTCCAGGATGACCTTTCCGCACCAGCTCATGCGGGTGATTCTCCTGGAACAGATCTACCGGAGTTTTAAAATCAGCCGGGGAGAACCCTATCATAAATAGATCGATTTTTGAACCCGTTTTCGATCTGCGTGACACTACTTTTTTTCGTTAATATCACTTGACAAAAGCCTCCTGAAGGTACAAAATATATCGTGTTCGGCTTAAGAAAACCACTATATATTGTGCCGATAGATTCAGACATATTCTTTAGACGCCAGGCTGCTTCCGGGAGCGGAACGCCGGAAAAAAAGAGGGAGAAAAGCATTATGATTCGGAGTATTGTCAAGCGGGACGGCCGGAAAGTCCTGTATGACCAGTCAAAAATCGCCAGAGCGATTCTGAAGGCCATGGAGGCTACCGGGGAAGGAGATGCCGAATGTGCAGCCCGGGTGGCCAATGCTGTTGAGAGTGAACTTACCTCTCATATGAGCACAGAAGAGCCGGGGATCGAAACCATCCAGGATATTGTGGAAAAGGAACTGATGAACCACGGCTTCAACGAAACCGCCAAGGCATACATTCTCTACCGCGCAAAGCGGACCCGTGCCAGAGAAGCCAAGACCAGCCTGATGCATACCATCGATGAGATCACCCAGGTGGATGCCAAGTCCAGTGATTTAAAGAGAGATAACGCGAATATCGACGGGAATACTGCCATGGGCAGTATGCTGCAGATCGGTACGGCAGCTGCGAAATCCTATAATGAAATGTATCTTCTGCGGGCAGAACACGCAAAGGCTTTCCGGGAAGGGTATTTCTACATTCACGATTTCGATTTCTATTCTCTGACAACCACCTGCACCCAGATCGATATCCTGAAGCTTTTCCACGGCGGATTTTCCACCGGGCATGGATATCTCCGGGAACCGCAGAGCATTCAGAGCTACGCAGCCCTGGCAGCGATCGCGATTCAGTCGAACCAGAACGATCAGCACGGCGGCCAGTCAATCCCCAACTTTGATTACGGAATGGCTGAAGGTATTGCCAAAAGCTACCGCCGCGCTTACCTGCGGTGTCTGACGGATGTCGTAGAAGACGCGGCAGACCTGGAGGATGCGAGTGCAGCCTGCAAGGACGTCGTAACCGAGGTGGAACGTGAACTGGCGGAAACCGCCCGCCTGGAAAATGTTCCGGCTTTTGATGAGAAGGTTGCGGAAGGACTGAAAGACCGGATCCCGGAACTGGCTGAAGTGGATGTGGACCACCTTCTCAGCCGGGTACGGAAGAGAGCATGGAAGATCACAGATCATGACACTTTCCAGGCGATGGAAGGTTTTGTACACAATCTGAATACCATGCATTCCCGTGCAGGCGCACAGACCCCGTTCTCCTCCATCAATTACGGAACGGATACAACACCGGAAGGCCGCATGGCGATCCGCAATATCCTGCTGGCGCTGGATGCCGGCCTGGGACATGGCGAAACCTGTATTTTCCCGATTCACATCTTAAAGGTGAAGGAAGGGATCAACTACAATCCGGAAGATCCGAACTACGACCTGTTCCGCCTGAGCTGCCGGGTGAGTGCGAGAAGGCTTTTCCCGAACTTCGTATTCCTGGATGCTCCGTTTAACCTGCAGTATTATAAGCCGGGCCATCCGGAGACAGAAGTGGCCAGCATGGGCTGCCGTACCCGTGTGATGGGAAATGTGTACGATCCGACCCGTGAGATTTCCTATTCCCGCGGCAATCTGTCCTTCTCCTCGATCAACCTGGTGCGTCTGGCACTGGAATCGGATCATAATGAAGAGGTCTTCTATAAGAAGCTGGATGACATGCTCGAGATGGTTGCCCAGCAGCTGCTGGACCGTTTCGAGATTCAGGCCAGCAAGCATGTTTACAACTTCCCGTTCCTGATGGGGCAGGGTGTGTGGCTCGACTCGGAGAAGCTCTCCAACAGCGACAGCATCCGCGAAGTCCTGAAGCACGGTACTTTGTCCATCGGCTTCATCGGACTGGCCGAAACCCTGACCGCTCTGTACGGGCAGCATCACGGACAGAGTGAGGCTGTGCAGGAAAAGGGTCTTGCAATCGTGAAGCACATGAGGGATTACTGCGACAGAAAATCCCGCGCCATGAGGATGAACTTCACGCTGCTGGCTACGCCGGCAGAAGGTCTGTCCGGCAAATTTGTGCGGCAGGATGTACAGCGCTTTGGCCGCCTGCCCGGCATTACGGACAAGGAATACTACACCAACAGCTTCCATATTCCGGTCTGGTTCCCGATTTCTGCGTACGACAAGATCCGCCTGGAAGGACCGTATCATGCGCTCTGCAATGCCGGACATATCAGTTACGTGGAGATGGATGGCGATACGGCGAAAAATGTGGAAGCTTTTGAACAGGTCGTGCGCTGGATGCACGATGCAGGCGTCGGATACGGCAGCATCAACCACCCGGTGGACCGGGATCCGGTTTGCGGCTATGTCGGCGTGATCGGGGATGTGTGCCCTCGCTGCGGACGGCGGGAAGGTCATCAGATTGCCCCGGAGATGGTAGAAAAATTACGGAAAATGTATCCCGAGATGCCTGTATTCCAGGGCATCCGCTGAAGAAATATCAGGGAGGAATGAATCATGAGCGAGCAGACGATGAATGAAAAACTGGGAGAAGGCGTGGAATTCGAACGGATCCGCCGGATTACCGGATATCTGGTAGGTACCATGGAGAAATGGAACGATGCCAAGCGCGCCGAGGAGAGAGACCGCGTAAAGCACAGCATGCATGCCTGATAGTCCGGGAGGCAGGATAAGATGTCGGAAGAAGTGATCATGCTGGCGGGCATTACGGAGGACAGCATTGTAGACGGTCCCGGAATCAGGACGACTTTCTACGGCCAGGGCTGCCCTCATCACTGCCCCGGCTGTCAGAATCCGGAGACCTGGGCTTTTGAGGGCGGTACTCCTATGGCGGTTTCCCGGATGGTGGAGATCGTGAAAAGCAATCCGCTCTGTCATGGAGTGACGTTTTCCGGCGGGGAGCCCTTCGCCCAGGCAGCGGGTTTTGCTGCACTGGGGAGGCTGCTGCGGGCGGAAGGTTATGAGATCGCATCCTATACGGGGTATACGATCGAAGAACTGCTGGAAGGCTCCCCGGAACAGAAAGACCTTCTTTCCGTCCTGGATGTTCTTGTTGACGGACGCTTCCTGCTGGAGGAGAAGAGCCTGGAACTGAATTTCAGAGGCAGCCGGAACCAGCGGGTGCTGAATGTTCCTCAGAGCATAGCGGCCGGAAAAGCCATTCCGGAGACCAGCCTTCGCTGGCTGGGGGAATATTAGGTGGTTCAAGAACGCCACCGGCGTTCTTGCCGCGGCGCGCACGGTGCGAAGCACCTTCCTCTGTGCGCGCCTGCGATCCGCCGGAGGCTTT
>CACZQT010000258.1 GCA_902783295.1 uncultured Lachnospiraceae bacterium | reverse complement strand
TCTTCCGCCTCTCCCGGTTTCAGCACTCTGGTCTTCCGGAATCCCGCCAGGCGCCTGTATTCCTTCGGCAGACGGTTCTGCGGGCAGGATACATACACCTGCACCACTTCCCGTCCGGAATATGCTTTCCCTGTATTGCGCACCCTGGCGCTCAGGATGATGGAATCCCCGTCTGCGGACAGTCCCGTCGTCTGAATGTCAAACCCGGTATAGGACAGGCCAAAACCGAAAGGATACAGCGGTTCCACCCCGAAGCGGTCAAAGTACCGGTAGCCTACATAGATTCCCTCCCGGTAATATTCCTTTGTACAGTCGCCGCTCAGATAGCTGAATGTATCCGCACAGGGATAATCCGCGAACTTCCTGGCCCAGGTGGCTGTCAGCTTGCCGGAAGGGGTGCATTTTCCGCAAAGCACATCCGCCGCAGCGTTTCCGCCTTCCTGCCCGGGCTGGGAAATCAGAAGGATCGCCCGTACACAGGAAAGTTCCTGTACTTCTGTCAGTTCCACCGGCCCGCCTGTATTGACAATCAGAATCACAGGGATTCCCTTCTGGTCAAGCCAGCGCAGGTCCTTCCATTCTTTTTCCGTCAGATAATAATCACCGGGAATCAGTTTGCGGTCTGCCGCTTCCCCTGCCACCCGGCTGATGACATAGACCGCTGCGCAGGCTCCTTCCACGTCCTTTTCGGAAAGTTCCCTGCCGCCCGGCAGCTGAAAAGGATGTCTGGCATAGTTGTTGAAAATGGACGTCGCATCGTCTCCATTCTGGCTGCCCAGGATCTCCTGCTTCCAGTCTTCCCTTGCCTGCCGGTAACGCTCTTCATAATCCTCCAGCCAGTCTTCGCTGGACAATTTCAGTCCGGCATTCCTGAGACCTTCATCCAGACGCACCACACTCCGCTCATTGACGTCGCCTGAACCGGTGCCTCCCTTCACAGTGTGGGAAGCTCCGCCGCCCAGAAGCGCTACAACGGCTCCCTCCGCCAGCGGAAGCAGCCCGTCGTTCTTCAACAATACAAAGCCTTCCTCCGCCGCCCTGCGGGCAGCCTCCCTGTTCTTCCGCTCCCGTTCCGTAACGGAAGAATCCCTTGTACCACTGTGCAGGAAATCTTTTTCTTTCTTCATATTTGCCCCCATTCAGTATCTTCTCGTACATGTTTCTGCCGCTTTTCTCACTTGTTTTCTCCTTCATAGCGCCGGAGGACCGCCGCAAAGTAAATCCCCGCCAGATAAGCCGGTCCTGAGAGGCCGATCAGAAAAATCACGGAAACGAACCTGGTCGAAACACTCAGAAGAAGCAGCGGCGAAACAGTAACGGCCAGCATCAGAACCGCCTGAGGAAAACGTCCCACACAGAGCAGCAGTGCATTTTTGGCCGTATTCCTGGCCGTATTGTCAAACCTGGCCTGCAGCGCAAAAATATGGATGCATTCCATCGCAAAGCCGGCTATGATCAGGAAAAGCAGAATCCGGTAAAGCAGTCCGAAATTTCCGGTCAGGCTCTTCAGGAGATAAATATCAAAGGCCATGAAAGCCATCAGTGAACCGAAAATCAGCCACAGAATGGTCGCCTGTCTGAAATTCTCCCGGAACGCCCGGAAATAACCTTTGAGGATGGCTCCTTCTTCTCTTCTCGCGATCCGCATTGTCATGGAATAAAGAGCCGTCATGGCAGCTCCTATGGTGAACAGAGGAAGTGAACAAAGGATCGTAAGCAGATTGAGTACAATCAGGCTGCCGATCCTGTTCAGTGCTATGGCCAGTTTTCCATCCGGAGCGAAAATACCCATTATGCCGTCCTTTCTTCAAGAATCAGGCATCGAGGACAGAAAGTCCAGATACCTTAGCGCCTCGTCTTTGCGCCGTGAATTGTAAATTACGCCCAGTACCCCCCGCGTATCCGGGTCTTCATAACAGCCGTAATGCCGGAGCATGGGCAGAGCGTCGGCATAGATTCCGATCGTCTTTCCGTCCTTCATCAGGAGGCTGTCCGGAGCCTTCAGCAGATTTTCACTCCCCGGAAGTGCGGCAAGATCCGCCCACGTGCCGGATCCTGCATACTTCAGGAAATCTTCCTCCCGCATACCGGCCACGTCCAGGCTTTCATTTCCGATATCCGACATAAAACGCGAAAGGCTGGTCATGGTGTACGTTCCGGAGTCGGTTCCCGAAAACATCAGGCCGGTCAGAATCTCTGCCTGAAAGGATTTCGGATCCAGTTCCGCCGCCTCCAGATAATCCCTGTCCATGGTTTCCTGGCTGACAGCTGCGTGACAGTCGATCAGCATCACACTGATGGCTGTTTCCTTCTGCGTCAGGGCGGCAAGCAGGAAATACACGACCGCCGCCGAGACCATCAGCCCGGCCAGCAGGAACCATTTATAGTTTATCCACAGATAGGCCAGTTCATTTTTCCAGTTTATCTTCTTCATTATGCTCACAGGAAAGGCTGCCGCCCGCATTCCGGAAGAATACCGCGGCAGCCTTGTGTAAAGTTTTCTTAACCTTTTACCGCACCGGCTGCAATGCCGTTAACAAACTGTTTCTGAAGTGCCAGGAAAACAACAATCAGCGGAAGCGCACAGAGCACACAGGCCGCGAACAGTACGTTCCACTGGGCCGGGTTCTCTTTATCCCCCAGGAACTGCAGCATGCCGACAGGAAGTGAATACTGCGCTTTCTTGGAGATGAATACCATCGGATAGAAATAATCATTCCAGATCCACAGTCCCTGTGTAATCACGCAGGAGATAATGGCCGGCTGCAGCAGCGGGAATACCACCGTCGTAAAGCGTTTCCCCAGAGAGGCTCCGTCGATATATGCTGCTTCTTCAATCTCAACCGGCAGGCCCTTCATAAAGCCGGAGAAAAGGAATACGGAGAAAGGAAGGGAGCAGGTAATGAACATGATCATGGGCGTAAACCGTGTATTGGGGATGCCCAGCCGGTTCAGTGTCTGCGCGATCGGCACAATAACCATCTGCGAAGGAATGATCAGACCGGAAATGAAGAAGAAATACAGGAACCGCGCAAGTTTTGTCTTGATCCGGCCGATCGGATAAGCCGCCATCGTAGCAAATATTACGATGCACAGAACCGATCCCGCCGTTGTCACAAAGCTGTTGATCAGCTCCATGGGATAGTTCATGCTGTTAAAAGCTTTTGCGTAACTGGCGCCGGAAAACTCAATGAAAAGCGCCAGCGGAGAAGTCTGATTGCCCGGGGTACGCAGGGAACTTGAGAATACGATCACCAGCGGTGAAATAACGATCACACAGAAGAGGATAATCGCGACATACAGAAGCACGGTTTTCGGGGTGAGCTTCATGTAGCTCGGTTTCACGCGTTCTTCTTTTTTCTTGCCGAGTGCCATTACAGTTCCACCTCCCTCTTATTCAGATAGAGAAGCATCAGCACCGTGATGACGATGATAAACGCAAATGCCATCACCGAAAAGGCCGATGCACGCCCCATCTTCAGATCCGTGAATGCCGTCTCGTACACCTGGAACATCAGGGTCTTCGTGGATTTTCCGGGACCGCCGTTGGTCATGATGAAGGAATAGTCGAAAGCCTTCAGACCGGCGATTACGGAAAGGATCACATTGATGGTAACAGTCGAAGAAATCAGCGGCAGTTTGATCTTGCTGATCAGCTGCCATTCTGTACATCCGTCAATCTGTCCGGCTTCCAGGATGCTTTCATCCACCGTCTGCAATCCTGCCAGGTAGATGATCATCGTAGTTCCGAAGCCCTTCCAGACCTCTACAATAGCGATAGCGTACAAAGCTGTCCTGAAGTTGCCCAGCGGGTTAAATGCAGCGCCGTTCATACCGATATTGCTCAGGAGATTGGCGATCATACCGGAACCCGGCATATAAACATAGGACCAGATAAAGCCGACAACGATCGCAGAGAACAGAGCCGGAAAATACGCGCAGGTACGGAACAGGCCCTTCAGGCGGATCTTTGTATTCAGCGCCATGGCAACAGCCATACCCAGGATGTTGCTGAGGGTTACCGTAAAGACCGCATAGATCATGGTATTCTTCAGGGAGTTCGTCAGCGTGCCGTTGCTCAGCACTTTCTGATAGTTCTTCAATCCTACGAAATCAAAGTTATAGTTGATTCCGTTGAAATTCGTGATGCTGTAATAGAACAGCTGCAATACCGGGTAAATCCAGAAGACCAGGAACATGGCCAGTGCCGGTATCAGAAATACGTACATTTTGTTGCTGAAGATCAGAGACGAGTTGCCGCCCTTTCTCTTCTTTCTGGTTTGCTGTGCCATTTTCTCCCCCTATTTAAACCGGCGGGATCAGCCAGCATGCCGATCCCGCCAAGATAGCCGGATTCAGAGGAACCGTATCAGTCTTAACGGTTAGTCTTCCATCAGGTCTTCAAATTTCTCCTGCATGCCTTCGGTGATATCTTCCACCGTGGTGCCCTGTCCGCCAACCATCTCGCTGAACAGAACTTCCATTTCGGTTTCGGTACCGGCCGGCCATGCCTGGTTGCACCAGTAGTATCCCTTGCCTTCATTCAGCAGATCAATGAAGGGTTTGAACAGTTCATAGTTAGGAGCCGTATCCGCACCTTCACCATAGGTGGCAATAATCCGGCCGGTGTCCAGATGTGCATGCCATACAGGGGAGGAACCGTTCTGCCAGTAGTCCAGGATTTCCTTGCACTCGTCAATGTACTTGGAACCGGAGTAGATGCTGTATCCGGCGGACAGGCAGGTCGCCGTATAAACGCCTTCGGTACCGGGGATCGGGAAGTAGCCTCTCTCAAAAGCACCGGCAGCGCCTTCTGCCGTCAGGGCAGCCGCATTGAAGGAACCGTCGAATGTCATGGCAGCCTTGCCGTCGATGAAGTCCGTGATGGCCTGGGAGGCACCATAGCCCAGAGACATGGAAGCGTCGATATACTTGTTGTCATACAGGGTCTTGTACATTTCCAGAACCTTATCCCATGTTCCTTCATCGGTGAACTTGGTCTCGCCGGTTCTCAGCTGAACATCGAATTCGGGGTTCTTGGGATAGATCTCGTTGGCAGCCAGCTGATACAGACCGAACTGCAGCACATACTGATCTTTGTCACCCATCACGATGGGCTGGATGCCTGCATCCTGCAGTTTCTGGCAGTCTTCCAGGAATTCATCCCAGCTCTGGGGTTCGCTTTCGATACCGGCCTGTGCAAACAGGTCCTTGTTGTAGTAGCAGCCCAGGATCGATACGCCGCTGGTGCTTGTCACGATATCACCCTCGTACGTAACGGAAGCCAGATCCTGCCTTCCCTGTACGACATCCAGGTCATTCAGGGATACCAGATACCCTGCTTCAGCCAGTGCATAGCAGGAATTCTGTCCGGCATACATGGGCTGGGTCAGGATCATATCCGGGCACTCACCGGAAGCCAGTTTGGTCTTCAGGGAAGTGTAATAGTTGTCATCAGGAAGCTTGGTTACTTCGAAAGTCACGTTCGGCCACTTTTCCTTGATCAGAGCCGGAAGTTTCTCTGTTTCAAAGTCGTTCTCATAGGCTGTACCGGAAACCATCATCGTAATCGTGATCTCTCCGGCATTTTCGATGGCTTCATGGTTGTAAGCCATTACGGTCTGGGAAGCGGCCAGGGTCATGACGCCGGCCAGAGCCAGCGCAGTCAGCATTTTCCTCATTGTCTTGCTCCTCCTTTAAAAGGTGTTGGCTTCCGCCGGGACGAATTCATCCGGCCCGTACGGAAGATCTCGTTTCTTCATGTTTACATTCTAACAGATCCATGGTACACTTTTGTTGGATGGTTCGGTGTATTTTTTTCAGGAGGGACGGACTTGAAGCTTCGCACGAAGATTTTTCTGCTCTTTGCCGGCATGGCTACCCTGCCGTTATTAATCCTGACTCTTTTTTCCTATCAGCGTTATGTGCAGACTACCTATCAGCGGATGGATGAGATTTCCTCCCGCCTTTTTGAGAACGCTGCAGAGGAAGCCAACCGCGTCCTGGACAGTGTCAGGAACGTGTACGGGTCTTTCAACTATTACTACACAGACGGCACCAGCCTGCTCCAGGATCTGAAAAAATATTCCGACAAGGAAAACACACCGGATTCCTATCAGTACTACGAAACCTATAAAACCATAGGCCGCACCTGCCACAGCCTTCTTCTGGGAAACGGCAGCATCTACGGAATTTACATCATCACCCCCTGCGGTTATGTGTTTGACTATACCAACGGTGAAAACGGTACCATTCCCATCGGATATGATATCGAAGGGGAATACTGGTATCAGGAAACCCTGCAGCTCGACGGCAGATACTACGTCAGTTCTCCTGCCAGGCACCCGGTTTTCACCGGAAAAAAGCAGTCTGTCTTTATCTCTCAATGCCTGAAAGATGTATATTCCCACAAGCTGATGGGCATCCTCCTGATCGACTGCGGCCTGGAAATGTTCGATCTCTCCTCTGTCAATACCATGCCGGATATTACGCTGGTTACAGTAGACAATGCTGAGACCGGGGAAGCTCTCTATACCAATCATTCCGGAGGCATTCCGGATGCAAACAGCAAAAATGTAAAAACCAGCCAGACCATGCTGAATCTGGAACCTCTCCGTCTTTCCGTCACGGTCGACTACGACACTCTTTTCCGGGAATTCAGCGTAACAGGTATGCTGCTGATCCTGATCGGGGTCAGCTGCATCGCCGGAGTCATCATCTTCTCTTTCCTGATCGCCAACTATATGGTAGAACCCATCAGCCATCTGAGCCGCAAAATGGCTTCCCAGAAAGGACATACACTGATCTCTTCCACCCGCTATCTGAACCGTACGGACGAAATCGGGATCCTGTACAACGAGTACAACAACATGGTGGAATCGCTGAATCTGGCTGTCAAACAGGACTACCAGGACAAGCTCATCATTCTGGATGCACAGATGAAATCCCTGGAAGCCCGCATCAATTCTCACTTTCTGTTCAACACGCTGGAGTCCATCAACAGCATGGCGGAGCTTTGTGACAACGAGGACATCGCCGTCATGTCCCTGGCGCTTGGCAATATGTTCCGGTATACGCTGAAAACCCGAAGCGAAGTCGTTACGATCGAGGAAGAGCTGAACCACGTAAAGGATTATGTCACCATCCAGCTGATCCGTTTTGACCACCGTTTCACGCTGGAGACGGATATGACGGAAGAATTCCGCCAGCTGAAAGTGCTGAAGCTGATCCTTCAGCCGCTCGTGGAAAACGCACTCTATCACGGGCTGAAATACTGCACCTGCGGGGATACCATCCGTATCTCCGGCCGCACGAGCGACGGATGTATTCTTCTGGACGTCCTTGACAACGGGCAGGGAATGGCTCCGGAAGAACTGGAAAAGCTGCAGAACAGCCTTCACGAAGAGCCTTCCTTCAGCGAGCTCGGACACCGGACAAAACAGGGGATCGGCCTGAAGAACATACATTCCCGTATCGAACTGTACTATGGAAGGGGATACGGCCTTACAGTTACGACACAGCAGGGCGAATGGACCAATATCCAGATCCGGCTTCCGCTGATTCAGGAAAGCTGAGGAAACACTGATTAAACCAGTGTTTCTTTCGTTTTCCTCCGGTGAATGCGCAAGGAAGCCCTGATTCCATCGGCATTTTTCCAAAGGCCGATGCTGCAGGGATCTATGAATCCGGAGAAAGACTGTACGGCATAAAAGGGGGGGACTGACTTTATGTATAGCTTTATCGTAATAGATGACGAATCCCTGATCCGGAAGGGAACAATCAAAAAGCTGGAACCCATAAAGGATATCGTAAAATGCATCGGGGAAGCAGGGGACGGAGAAAGCGGTATTGAACTGATCCGGAAACTGAGGCCGGATTTTGTGATACTGGATATGCAGATGCCCGGAATGGACGGCACGCAGCTCCTCCCCTTTCTGGCGGAACATTATCCCGGCATGCCCCTGATCGTCATCAGCGGGTACCGTGATTTTGATTACATCAAGCATGCCATATCCGCCGACGCCATCGATTACCTGCTGAAGCCCTTCAGCAAAGAAACCATCCAGGACTGCGTCCGGCGGGCTGTTTCGAGACTGGAAAACTCTGCCGTCATCTCCAGGGAACTGGCTGACAGTTATGAGCAGAAAGAAGCTGCCTATTATGAATACGACAGGCAGTATCTGACCAATCTGGTCTACGGATATCATACCGGGGATACTTCCATCTCTTCACAGCGCCTGAAGTTCATAAATGATACACATCGGCTGATCCTTCTGACCTGTAGTTTTTCCGGCCTTCAGACTTCTTTTGACATTCAGGAGTGGCTGAACGACGGCGGTTTCGGAGATCTGGCGCTCTTTCTTCCCGGAGGAGAATCCTCTCCAGGCGGTTTTCTGATTCTCTTTCTTCCGAACGCCGGCGCCGTGAGTCCGCAGAATCTGGTAAACCAGATCTGCGATTCTCTGATCCGGGAATCAGCACAGTACGGAATGACTCTGTCGATCGGCATCAGCAATATCCACAGCGACCTGAAAGAACTTCACCTTGCTTTCGAAGAATCCTCTGCCGCTCTTGACGGGCAGGAATTGAAAAATCCTTCCCGCCAGGCTTTTACCTGGCAGGGAGAGACCACGCCCCGCCAGGTAGTCTGGGAGAAGGAGGATGAGTTTCTTTTCCGTGTGGAAGCCGGAATGACAAGTGAGGTTGAAAGCCTTACCGGAGAACTGTTTTCCTGGTTTCGCGAGCTCCCCGGGTTTACACTGAGAGATGCAAAATACTACTGCTACTATCTTTCCGGCCAGTGCAGGCAGATGCTCAGCTTCTACCTCAAACAGGGAAGCGAATCCTCCTCGGGCAGTATGCAGAATGTAGTACTCCAGATGTTCCGCATCGACGATCTGGAGCATTATTACCAGCAGTTTTTCGTAAACGTTGCCTCTCTGCTGAAAGAAAACAGCGTCTATGCAGGCGAAGATGTCATTGAAAAAGTTAAAACCTATATACAGCGCAACTACCAGAAAGAGCTGACCCAGGATTTTATAGCTTCCCTCTTCTATCTGAACCGGAGCTATCTCAGCACCCTGTTCCGCCAGAAAACAGGAATGAAGTTTATCGACTATCTCAACGAGGTCCGCATAGAGAAGTCCAAGGAGCTCCTTGCCGGAACCAGCCGGAAAATGTACCAGGTTTCGCGGGCTGTGGGATATGACAACCCCAAGTATTTCTTCCGTATTTTCAAGAAAAAAACCGGCATTACCCCGGAAGAATACCGGAAAAGGTTTACATCCTGATCCATAACAACAATATCCCCCGGAAGGTTTTTGCCGTATAAGAAATACGGAGGAATTTCCTCGTATAAACGAAAGAAGCATCCCGTCAGAATATGGGATGCTTCTTTCGTTTATAACCTCTGCAGTACTGCAGGAAACAGTTCGTACTTCAGCCGTCTACGATATGGCGTTCCAGCCAGTTTCCCCTTCGGAAATAGAGGAACATGGCAATCGCCGTAACACTCCAGGATACTGCGTAGCAGGCACTGAGTACCGGCAGCGTATGGAATTTCGCAAAGATGGTAAATACCCAGACAATCCGGAGCAGGCAGATTCCCAGGCCGATGATAATAACCGGGCGTACCGCGTCTCCGGAGCCGCGAAGCACTGCTGACAGCACCTCGATGACCGACCAGATAAAATAAAACGGAACAAAGTAGCCCATCATCTCATAGGTCGTATCAATCACCGCTGGATCCGTCGTAAGAATCCTCAGCATGGGTTTGCCCAGCACCATAATCAAAGTGCTTAAGCCCGCCGCCGTCACAAGAGACAGAATCATGCCCTGCTTAATGCACAGCTGAATGCGGTCCCTTTTCCGGGCGCCTATGTTCTGCCCTATAAAACTGGTGATGGCCGTGCCCAGGGCATTGCTGACCGCCCAGTAAATACCGTCTGTCTTCGCGGTCATGGCCCAGGAAGCCACAACAATGGTTCCCAGGGAATTGACGCCGATCTGCACAATCATGTTGGAAATACCGTACATGGAATTCTGCAGGCCGGAAGGAAGGCCAAGCCGGAACATATTTTTCAGGTAGATCCCTTTCAGCTTCAGTTCCCGGAAACTCAGCCGGTAGGATTCTTCAGTGCACATGAGTTTCCGCGTCAGCAGAAGCATGTTCACCACCTGGGCAGCCACCGTAGCAGCGGCGACACCGGCGATCCCCCAGTGGAAAACCACCACGAAAACCGTATCCAGCACAATGTTGGTGATACAGCCGACAACCATGTAAAGGAAGGGACTCACGGAATCGCCTACGGAACGGAGCATATTGGATTCCATATTCAGAAGAAGCACGGCAGGCACGCCCAGGAAATAAATCCGCAGATAAAGTACAGAGCCGGGCAGAGTATCCTCCGGTGTCTGAAGCAGGCGGAGCATGGCGGGAGAAGCCACCAGTCCGATCCCCAGAAGGACAACGCCTAAAAGTGCGAAAACGGCCAGCGCATTCCCTGCGGCAATACGGACATCCTCCTCCCGCCCCGCACCGTACACCTGGGCTATAACCACGGAAGCTCCGGCGGTTGTCGCGACAAAAAAGCCGATCAGCAGATTGATGATCTGGGCAGAACTTCCGCCCACAGCTGCCAGCGCCACAGTACCGACAAAGCGGCCTACGATCAGACCATCCACGGCATTATACAGCTGCTGAATGCAGGTACCGGCCGCAATCGGAAGGAAAAAGAGGATCAGCTGTTTCCAGACAGTTCCCGTCGTCAGATCTCTTGCCCCAAAGTGAGCCTTTTTCCGTTCTCCGGACAGTTTTTTCATGAAATACCGCCCTCCTCAAACCAGCTCATGGCAAACGCTGCCAGTGCCTGAGCCAGTGGTTTCAGATCCCGGCCTGCAGCATTTACCGTCAGATCAAACATACTGCTGTCTCCATGGGCTTTCCCCGTAAGGATTTCACGGGTATGGGCACGGTTCTTATCTATGCGGCGGATGTTGCGGAGAATCTCCCTTTCTGTCAGCCGGGACTCTTCCGGCTTCCTTTCCTCATAAGCCATGCAGCGTTTCAGCCTGGCGGCCTGATCTGCACAGACAAAGACGCGGAACGGGCTGTAGTCCTGCAGTATTACATCCGCATCCCGCCCGACGATCACAAAATCATTCCCCATTTTCGCAATCTCTCGGATGATTTCTTTCTGTCCCAGAAGCAGCCGGGTACGGATCCCATGATCGAATCCCAGATGGGCAAAGCTGTTCTTATAGGTCAGCTGGACGTTATGCCAGCCGTGATTGGAAAGTGCCCGCTGCACATGATCCGGGTCCATCCCATGCTCTTCTCCCAGGGTTTCTATGATTTCCCTGTCGTAATAATCCCAGCCGAGTACATCCGAAAGCCTTTTTCCAAGCTCTCTTCCCCCGCTGCCAAACTGTCTGCTGACGGTAATGATGCGCATCTTCTTTTCTCCTGTTTTTCTGTATCAGGGCAGAACCCGGATATCCTTCTCATTCCTGCCCCAGGACAGCGCCTGGATATCATTCTCATGCAGGCCGCTAAAAGGAATTATTACCACGCTCCAAAGCTGATACTTCTGACCTTGCTGTCAGCTTCCACACTCAGGTTCCGGCCTTTCGAATCCTCCCAGTAATATGTAATTCCTACAGCAACGGTGCGGCTGAACCCGGCAGCCCGGAATTTCCGGAAAGCTTTTTCCCGGTCCATTCCAATTGTAACTCCGAAAAGATTACAGCCGGACAGATTCTTCTTCAGCATGATGATAGACGCCGGAGCCTGAGAAGGCTCTGCAACAGGTTTCGGGAACGAGAATATGACGGCGTCTTTATACTGATACCGGTTGTACTCTGCATACTGTGTGATCAGGGCACCGCCCTTAAAGGCTTTGATAACCTTGTTATACGGCATCCGGTAATAAGACGAAAGATCCGTTATTTTTTTGACCTTTACCTTACACGAGACAGATAAACCGGCGGCTGAAGCAGTAATCGTTGCCGTTCCGGCTTTTTGGGCCGTGACCTTTCCTTTGGAACTGACAGAGGCCACACCGGAACTGGAGCTGGTCCACCTGACAGTATCTTTCGAGTTCTTGAGCGTGGCCTTCAAAGTGATCTTTTCTCCGGCGTTCAACGTACAGGATGACTTGTTCAGTTTCAGTGAAGGGACAGCTTTTTTTACCGTCGTTTTTACCGGATCGGTAAAACGCCCGGTAACCCTGACCCCGTTCACATTGATAAAGGATCGTATCTTGAAATAATAGGTTTTTCCCCCGCTCAACCCGTCTGCCGTATAGCTGGTCTTACTCTTTCCTTCGATCCGGCTCAACAGTTGATAATCAGAGTTTTCCTTCCTTGAATCATAGATCTCGTATCCATCCACATGGGAAGCCTTCTTCCAGGATATAACCACCTTTCCGGCCGAACTGCTTTTCGCTGCAGGAAGCAGCGGCATGGTAACCGGCTCCGAAAAGCTGTCCATAATTTCCTGCGTGCCCATATAAGACATGACAATGGACATATAGGTATAATCCATATGCTCCTTCAGCGGATCAATATAACTCGAATACCATCCATCCGTCAGATAGTGGAACGCCAGGTCGAAGCGGCGTATTTTTCCCAAATTGATCTTCTTATCTTTTCCGTAATCAAACGTATAAACGCTTCCGCGCTTGCCGCAGTCAATCCGGGCGGGAACTTTAGGGACGGCATCCGCCGCATTCACATAGGTATGAATATTGCCATGTCCTGTAGACGACGTCCCGTTGATATAGTAATTCGGACTGGCAAAGGTATAGACAAAGACGCTCTTTTCCGGAGCCAGGCCGGAAGCATTCATCGCCACCAGCGATGCCACCGCGCCACCATAACTATGGCCGACAATATAGAGAATCGTATTCTTAGACGTCAGCTTCTGACCGCTCAGGTACTTCTTCAGTTCAGACAGAGCATGCTTCCCGGCGGGTTGGAATCCATCCAGCTGGGACTTTGCGTCTGTTACTATATCATCCCAGCTGGACGTACCTTTGAAAACCGCCAGCACCACAGTCTTCCCTCCCACCTTCTGAGAGCTCATGGCAAAGGTCATACCGGGATAATCCTCTTTTGTGCTGCTGTAATACAGATGC